>JAUNJX010000074.1 GCA_030533005.1 Clostridia bacterium
CTCAAGTCCGAGGTCGCGTCTTCTTTGAATGTGAATCTCAAGCAGGGCTACAACGGCGATCTGACCACGCGTGAAGCTGGCAGCGTCGGCGGCGAAATGGTCAAGCGTATGATCAATTACGCCGAGAACAATATGAGCAACAACAACCAGTAACAGACGCGCAGTCTCCTGTTTGTATGTTCATAGGCCGGGAACAATCCTGAAGGAAGGAGGAACCAACCATGTCCAAATCCAGCAATAGAAGCAACAAGTCCAAGCTGCAGGGTCTCAAGTCCGAGGTGGCGTCGTCCCTGAATGTAAACCTCAAGCAGGGTTACAATGGCGACTTGACCGCCCGCGAGGCAGGCAGCGTCGGTGGCGAAATGGTGAAGCGCATGATCAGCTACGCCGAGCAGAACAACGGCAGCAGCACCCAGTCCTCTAACTGATCCAAGATCGGATCGGCAAAACGCTAACCGCGATGACGGAGCGTCCGCCGAAGGGCAGGATGGTATGGCGAAGCGTTTGCGATCCCATACGCCGTGACCGCGTATAAAATACGCCCCGCACTCTTATTGAGAGTGCGGGGGCTGCTGCATTCATAGCGACCAGAACCCCTGCCGCCCGTAAGCGTCCACGGCCTGCAGCACGTTTTCCTGCGGGGCAGCGCGAAGCGTATCGCCCGCTTTGGGGAAAAACGTGTGGGTCGCGGGAAGGAAGATGCCGTTTTCATCATGCCCCAGCGCCACATAGCGCAATGCCGCGTCCTCCTGTACCGAGGCGCAGATGGAGGATTCTGTTTTTTTTGCGGTCATGCCGGAGGCGGCGAGATCGCCAAGCTCGTAGGTGAACGCCATGGCGTGGGACGTATCAAAAAGGGAAAATTCCTGATGCGCGCCCAACAGGCGCTTGCGCAGCATGCAAAGGGCGATGGGGGAAGCGTCCGCCGCGACCCACGCCCTGTCCATCTTGGCCGCAACCGCCGCCGTGGTGCCGCTGCCCGAAAACAGATCCATCACCAGATCGCCCGGCCTTGAGGATGCGCCGATGATGCGGCGCAGCAGCGCTTCGGGCTTTTGCGTGCTGTAGCCTGTGCGCTCCGGATCGCGCTGGTGGAGGTGCTCGATATCGTCCCAAACATCGGAGGGATATACGAGGGTATCCTCATCATAGGTGTACGTTTTGCCGTTGGCGCGGATGGAATAATACACGCGCCCCAGATCGTCCACGCCGCGCTTCATATGGTTGCGGCGCACAGGGCCTCTGGGTACGCCGATGGACTGGATATCGAAATATTGTTTGGGGCTTTTGCGGTAAAAAAGAATGTTGTCATGCTTGCGGGAATAGTGCTTGGTGGAGCGACCGCCGGATTTATAGGCCCATATGATCTCGTTGACGAAATTCTTTTCGCCGAAAATTTCATCGAGCAAAACGCGCAAAACGGCGCTTTTGCGGTAATCCACATGCAGATATAAGCTGCCGTCCTCAGAGAGCATCTCATAGCAGGCCAGCAGCACAGCGCGCATCATGGCAAGGTATGCATCCGCGTTCAGGGTATCCGCATAGGTGGGGATGGTGACGCTCTTTTTTCCGCCCGATTGCATGGTGAAGGTATCGCCGGTGCCGAAAGGGGGATCAAGATAGATCAGCTGCACCTGCCCCGCATAGCTTTGAAGAAGCATGGGGCATACATCCTCCGCGCGACCCAGTATAAACTGACCCGGCCCGCCGCAAGCATGCCGCTCGCCCTTTAGGGTGATACGCTCCATGGCTACCTCGCTATTTCTTTACATTCATGATATGCGCTTCCATCAATTCCTTGGCGCGCGCTGCATCGTGCGCCTGAATGGCGTCATAGATCGCGTGATGCTCCTCCGTGGATTTGTGCGAGCGCTCGGGTACGGACAGCGACGAGCGGCGCGCCCGCTGCACGTTTTGGTGCAGCGACGTCAAAATGTGCTTGAGGGTGCGGCAGTTGCTTGCCGCAAAGATGGTATCGTGAAATTGAGAATCCAGACGCGCCAGATTCCCCGCGTCGTTCTTTGCCGTGTACATATCCATCAGCGCGATGGTCTCGGTCAATTGATCCATCTGTGCCTGATCGATACGCTCCGCAGCCCAAAAGGCGGCTTGCCCTTCCAACAAATGCCGGATGGTGAAAATATCGTCGATATCGGGCTTGGAAATGCCCTGCACCGTCACGCCCCGGTTGGGAATGGATACTACCAAACCCTCAAGCTCAAGCTGCTTGAGCGCTTCGCGTATGGGGGTGCGGCTCACGCCAAGCTCCTCCGCGAGCTTGGTTTCCACCAAAAAGGTGCCCGTTTCATAACGGCCTTCCAAAATATCGTTTTGCAGCTGCTTGTATACTTGCGCGGTCAAGGATTGTTTGTCGCCCACGTCAAATTTCATGTAAAAATGCACCTACACTTTCTTTCATCATCATTGTACGCGCAAGGCGCATAAAACGCAAGAAAAACATGTATACAATAAAACAAAAGAACGAAACGGGGCATACTAAAGAAAAAAACTGCGAGGTATCTGCCGTGCGACCACTGAAAACCCTTTTGATATTGCTGCTTACGCCTGTTATGCTGCTGTGTGGCTGCGCACCCCGTTACGCGACGCTGGAGGAGGCGCTGCAGGATGGCGCGCGCATACCGCGCGGCGTCATGATCGACGGGGCGGACGTGGGCGGCATGACCATCGACGAAGCGAAGACCGCCATGCAAAAAGCGCACGCACAAAAGCAAAAGGCCACGGCCTTTACCGTAGTAAGCTCGAACGGGCGCGTCGTGTTTGACGCGTCAGCGCTTCCCATCGACTGGAAACGGGAGGAGGCGCTCTTGGAGGCTGTCAATCTTTCTGCACTTAGCTTTTCCCAACGAGAGCTGCAATGCGGCATGCAGCTGCACGGGGAAGGCTGCCGCAGCAAGCTTGAGGCGCTTTGCGCCTCCTTGGACGTTGCGGCGAAGGACGCTGTCGCGTCCTACGACGACGGCAAATTCAGCTATACGGAGGCGTCGCACGGGCGGAAGGTGGATGTAGCACAGCTTGCCAAGGACGTCACGGCGGCCTTGAAAGAGGGCGGGGAGATCACGGCGGTGGTGCGGGAAACGGCGCCTGTATACACCACGGAGCAGGCCAAGGCGGACACGGCGCGATTGGCGCGCTTTCGCACCTCTTTTGCGGGCGGCACCTACGGCAAAGCGAACCGCGTATACAACATCAAAAAGGCGGCAAGGGCGATCGACGGCTACTGCATCCAGCCCGGCGAGGAATTCAATATGAACGACGTGCTGGGGGCACGCAACGGGGAAAACGGCTGGCGCAAGGCGACCGCCATACGCTATGGCGTGTATGTGGACGAATACGGCGGCGGCGTATGCCAGGTGAGCACGACGCTCTATAACGCGGTGCTGCTTGCGGAGCTTTCTGTGACGGAACGGCATCATCACAGCTGGCCGCTGGGGTATGTCGATATCGGGCAGGACGCTACGATCTCCACGGACGGGCCGAATTTCCGTTTTGTTAACGACAAGGATAAGCCGGTCTATCTTAGCGCCCTTGTCAACGAGGAGGAAAAGACCATCACTGTGCAGATCTTCGGGCCTAAGCGCACGGACGGATTGAGCGTCAAGCTGCGCTCCCAAAAGGTGGAGCATCTTGACGATCCCGGAAGCGAGCTCGTCGTGGATAGCAGCCTTGCCTACGGGACGCTGATCGTGGAGCGCGAATCCCGCAGCGGCAGCGTGAGCGAGACGCACCGCCTCTATTATGACGCGGCGGGGGAGATGGTGGCGCGGGAGCTTGTCACAAGGGATAAATACCGCCCGCTCAAGGGAATCATACGCGTATCGCCGGATCAAAAGCAGCGTGCGCTGCAAAAATATGATATTTCCCAGAGATGATATACAAATTTCGGCGCGTGTGCTATAATGGCGTGAAAATGAGGGGGAATGCCATGCAAACGGATGCGTTTTTGATGCTGGACGTCCACGGAAAAAGCGCCTATCAGGCTAAGGTGGCGGTGGACGCCACTTTGCGGCGGGCGGGCGGCGCTTATGAGGTGCGCGTGATCCACGGGTATAACGCGGGCAGCGCCATACGGGATATGCTGCGGCGCGAATACGGCAGCCATCCGCGCGTTTTGTCGCTGGAGCCGGGCGACAACATGGGGCAGACCCGCTTGCTGTTACGGAGATTGTAGGGTATGGACGTTGTGATCGCTATGGCGGCCTTCATCCTTGTGATGCTGCTTTGCCTGCTGATGGGATATCCTATGCTCGCGGCGCTCGCTGCGGGCTTTGTGTTCTTTATATTGGCCGGGCTGCACAGGGGATATCGCCTTTCGGCTTTATTGAAGATGGCGGCGCAGGGCGGCAGGCGGACGCTGATCGTGCTGCGCATATTCCTGCTCATCGGTGTGATCACGGGCCTTTGGCGCGCAAGCGGCACGGTGGCCTGCTGTATCTACTGGGGCGTTAAGGCGATCACGCCGCATGCGTTTTTGTTGATCGCGTTTTTACTGACCAGCCTTGTATCCTTTGCCTTGGGAACGAGCTTTGGCGTGGCGGCCACGCTGGGCGTTATCTTCATGTCGCTTGCGCGAAGCGGCGGCGTGAATGAGACGATCACGGCGGGGGTACTGCTTTCGGGCATCTATGTGGGGGATCGGGGCGCGCCCAGCTCCTCCTGCGCCAATCTTGTGGCGACCGTCACGGATACGCGCATCGGCGACAATGTGCGATTGATGCTCAAGACCACGCTGCTCCCGTATCTGGCGGCTGTGGCGGTATACGCGATCCTTTCGCTGCAAAACCCCATCCAAGCCGTCGATCCCGCCATGCTGCGCGTGCTGACGGACAACTTTGACCTTTCGCTTTGGACGCTGCTGCCCGCTGCGCTGATGCTTGCGCTGCCCCTTTGCCATGTGCCCGTGATGCTTGCGCTTACGGCAAGCATACTGTCGGCGGGGGCTGTTGCGATGTGCTTGCAGGGCATGACCTTGATGGAGGTGCTTCGCTGTGCGCTTTTCGGCTTTTCCGCTGCCGATCCGCTCGCAGCCCGCCTGTTTGACGGCGGTGGCCTGCTTTCCATGCTGACGGTAAGCTGCATCGTCATACTCTCCTGCACCTATGCGGGCATTTTTGAGGGCACGCAAATGCTTTCCGGCATGCAGCGGCTTGCCCGGCGCGGCGCCGGGCGTCTGGGGCGTTTCCCCGCCATGCTGCTAAGCTCCCTGGGTCTTTTGATGCTGTTTTGCAACCAAACCATTGCCGTGATGATGAACACGCAGATATGGCGCGATGTGTATAGGGCGCAGGACGCCCCGGATGCGGAGCTTGCGATAGACACCGAAAACACCGTGGCCATCATAGCGGGCTTGATCCCTTGGTGCATCGCGTGCTCCGCGCCGCTCGCGCTGATGGGGGCGGACGCGCGCGCGGTTCCCTATGCCGTGTATTTGTATTTTGTGCCGCTGTTTTGGCTTTTTATGAAAAAGCGCTATTTCAAGGAGGATCGGCAGGCAACGGAAGCCGCATGAGCCGCATGATGCGAAAAAACGCAAAACAGGCCGCCCGAGAGCAGCCTGCTTGTTCATAGGTGCATTTTTTACTTTTTGATCTTATCCAGTTGTGCCTTTAGATCCGCAATGATATCCTCCGGATCCTCAAGACCGACGGAGAGACGGATCATGCCCTCGCCGATGCCGGCTTCCGCAAGCTCCTCCGGCGTGTAGGTGGAGTGGGTCATGGAGGCGGGATGCTCGATGAGGGTCTCGGCGTCGCCAAGGCTTACGGCCAGCGAGCAAAGCTCGAGATGATTGATAAATTCCGCCGCGCGATCCTTGGAGCAGTCCAGCTCAAACGCGATCATGCCGCCAAAGCCGCCATGGAACAGCTTTTCGGCCAGCGCGTGCTGGGGATGGGAGGCGAGGCCGGGATACAGCGTGCGCTTGACGGCGGGATGGCCTTCCAGGAACGTTGCGATCTTCATGGCGCTTTGGCAATGCTTGTTAACGCGGATATCCAGCGTCTTGAGGCCGCGATTGATAAGGAATGCCTCAAACGGCCCAATTACGGAGCCTGTCATATCCTTAACGCCCACCATCAAAACATTGGTCATATCCTCGGCGGAGCCGCAAAGCATACCCGCGATCACGTCGCCGTGACCGTTAAGGTACTTGGTGGCGCTGTGCAGCACGATGTCCACGCCCAGCTCGATGGGGCGAAGCAGCACGGGGGTGGCGAAGGTGTTGTCCACCACGATCTTGGTGGCGGGGTTGTGATCCTTTACGATCTTGACGATGGCGGGGATGTCCACGATCTTAAGATCCGGATTGGTTTCGCTTTCAAAGTAGACCACGGCGGTGTTATCCCGCAGCGACGCCTTGATCGCGTCCAGATCGGCGAAATCGATGAGCGTGACCTCTACGCCAAAGCGGGTGAGCCCGTGCATAAAGTAGGCGAAGGTGCAGCCGTATAAGGTCTTGTCCGCCAACAGATGATCGCCGGCTTTGAGCAGCGACCACATGCACGCGCTGACGGCGCCCATGCCGGAGCCCATGACCAGACCCATTTCCGCGCCTTCGAGATTGGCGACCTTGGCGCCTACCTCATTACCGTTGGGGTTGCCGAGGCGTGTATAAATATAGCCCTGCTCCTCCCCTGCAAAGCGGGCGGCGCCTTGGGCCGTGTCTTGAAAGACAAACGTGGAAGTTTGAAAGATCGGGGTCGCAAGCGGCCCTACGGCAGAAAGATCCTGATGACCGGCGTGAATTTGACGGGTTGCAAACCCTGCGTGTTCGTTACATGACATGTTAGAATACCTCCATTTCTTATTTGCCGCAAATGATACGGCCTCATACCATGTGTAGATGTGTTAAGAGACGTTATCATCGTAGCACCGCAGGGATGAAAGAACAAGTATATAGTGGGATAACAAAAAACAGAGCCGAAGCTCTGTTTTTTATGATGTACGATCAGGTTATGCCTGCTGGGGTGCGCCCACGGGGCAAGCCGCGGCACAGGAACCACATTCTACGCACAGGTTGGGGTCGATCTCATAATGGTTAGCGCCCTGAGAAATAGCCTCTACGGGACATTCGGATGCGCAAGCACCGCAGCTGAGACAATCGTCGGAAATTACATATGCCATAACATACCTCCATAAGATTTGGATTTGTTATTTATCATTTTAACACGAAATCACCAAAAAGCAATGGAAAGATCATGCTCAAATATTGTTTTCCGCCTGATTTTCC
>JAUNJX010000075.1:0-5750 GCA_030533005.1 Clostridia bacterium
TGGCGGATTTTATTGTATTTGGAGTGTACTTTGGTATTTGTTGTAGGCGGAATCAATACGGATATCAGCGGCCGCCCCTCGGACGATCTGTTGGTGCATGACTCCAATATCGCCAAGGTGGTCGTATCCGCGGGCGGCGTAGGAAGAAACATCGCGGCAAGCTTATGTAATCTGGGTATCCAAACGGAGCTTATGGCGCCCTTTGGCGACGATGTTCTCACCACGGGGCTGGTGCGCAACTGTCTGGAAAGCGGCATCGGCCTTACCTATATGTCCGTGATCCCCAACGCGACGGGCGGCGTTTACCTGTGCGTAAACGATAAGGAGGGCGACATGTATATCGCCATGAACGATATGAACATCTGCGACTTCTTTACGCCCGAGCATATCAACATGAAAGCGATCAACGCGGGCTCCGCCTGCGTTCTGGATGCAAACCCGCCGGAGGAGACGCTGGTGTTCATCGCGCAAAACGCGCGCGTGCCGCTGATCTGCGACCCTGTCTCCGCGGCCAAATGCCGCCGCATACTTCCCATACTCCCCCAGCTTTTCGCCATTAAGCCCAATTTGCTTGAAGCGCAGACGCTTACGGGGGAAAGCGACCCCGCGGCTGCCGCCAAGGCGCTTGTACGCATGGGCGTTGAGCGCGCCTTCGTATCCCTTGGGGCGGAGGGGCTGTGCTATGCGGACGCCCATATTTGCGGCTTTAGCAAGGCGCACACCGGCACGCCCATCGTCAACACCACCGGCGCGGGAGACGCGGCCACCGCAGCGATCACCATAGGCTGCATACGCGGCATGGACATCAAGGAAACGGCGGATTTTGCCTGTGAGACCGCCTTGCACGCCATTGCCGATTATAGAGAAATTGCGAGGTAATCCAGCCATGTACAATCAGCATCTTTTGCTTTCCGAGGAGGTGCGCGCGGCATTGCAGGCCAACAAGCCCGTGGTCGCGCTGGAATCCACCATCATATCCCACGGCATGCCCTATCCGCAAAACGTGGAGACCGCGCGCGCGTGCGAACGCATCGCCCGGGAAAACGGCGCGACACCCGCCACCTGCGCCATCCTCGGCGGCAAGCTTTGCGTGGGGCTGAACGACGAACAGCTCGAATATTTAGGCAAAGCGGGTCATAAGGTCGCCAAGGTCAGCCGCAGGGATATCCCCGTGATGATCGCGCACAAGGCGGACGGGGCAACCACCGTGGCTGCCACCATGATCCTCGCTGCGCTTGCGGGCATCAGGGTGTTTGCGACTGGCGGCATCGGCGGCGTGCACAGGGGTGCGGAGGTGACGATGGACATTTCCGCCGATCTTGAGGAGCTTTCTCAAACCCCCGTCACCGTGGTCTGCGCGGGCGCAAAAAGCATACTCGACCTCGGATTGACCATGGAATATCTTGAAACCAAGGGCGTGCCCGTCATCGGCTACGGTACGGATGAACTGCCTGCTTTCTATACCCGCCAAAGCGGCTTTGCCGTACCCTATCGCATGGATACGCCCGCCGAGATCGCCGCTGCCATCCGCGCGGCAAGAGAGCTTGCCTACCCCGGCGGGATGCTGGTGGTCAACCCCATCCCCGAAGCCTATTCCATGGACAAAGCTTACATCGACGGCGTGATCGCGCAGGCGCTCTCGGAATGCGAAGCGCAAAACGTGCGCGGCAAGGCCGTCACGCCCTTCCTGCTCGCGCGCATCGCGGAGGTGACGGGCGGCGACAGCTTGGCCTCCAACATCCAGCTGGTCTATAACAATGTCGCCGTAGCCGCGCGCATTGCATCGGAGGTATAACGCTATGCTGCAGGAACGGCTGGACAACGATAAATCCACACCGAAAAGCGATCTGATCCTTGTAATCGCGCTGTTGTTTCTCATCATCTTCGCGCGCTACATCCTCGTGCTGCTCCGTTCGCTGCCCTATGGGGGCATGTGGCAGCTATTGATACTTGCAGGATTGATCTACGCCGCCTATATGGTGTACAAAAAGCGGCTGATCGGCTACCGTTACACCCTGACCTATGAAGAACCTGCGGCGGACGATCTGGACGCCTTTGGCGAACGGCGCAGCAACCCTTATCCGCTTGGCTCCTTTCTGGTAGAGCGCATGGTAGCCGACAAGGGCAAAGTATATGAAGCGGTTTCCGCGGACGAATACATAGCGCTCCTTGCGCCGGGTGAAGCGGCGCAGGCACTACCCGCGGACAAAAAGATCAAAACGCTCTATCTGACCATCATGCCCCGCGCCACGGCGCACACGCTGCTTTTCCAGCGCGAAAACACGGTATATAAGCTGCTGTTCTCCCCGTCGGCCAAGTTTGCCGATACCTTTCAAACCATGCTAAAGGATTTACGCAGTTGAGGAAAGAACGGGAAAAATCGCTGCCCGAGGTACTGGGCGAATATGCGCGTCTCAACACCGCGCGTTTTCACATGCCCGGTCACAAGGGGCGCGGCATCCCTATGTATGAAAGCCTCGCCGCGTGGGACGTGACGGAGCTTCCCACCACGGACGATCTGCATGCGCCCACCGGCCCCATCCGAAAGACCCAGTCGGCTTATGCCAAGGCCTATGGCGCGCGGGACTGCTTTTTGCTCGTCAACGGCTCCACGGCGGGCGTGCAGGCGATGCTTCTTTCCCTCGGCCAGAACAAGCGCGTCCTCGTCGCAAGGGATTGTCACAGAAGCGCCGTAAGCGGCCTTGCCCTGGCAGGGCATCACGCGGATTTTGTCTATCCGGAGCCCGACGGTATGGTAACGCCGCAGGCCGTGGAGGATGCGCTCGCCCGGCAGCCCGTGGACGCCGTGTTCATCACCAGCCCCAACTATTGCGGGCGCTGCGCGGACGTCAAGGGTATCGCCACGGCGGCGCATAAGCACGGCGCCATACTGTGTGTGGACGCGGCGCACGGCGCGCATTTCCCCTTTGGCGGCACGCTTCCCTCCCTGTACCCAAGGGATGTGGATATGTTTTGCACCAGCGCCCACAAGACGCTTAACGCCTTTACGCAAACGGCGCTGCTCTTTACCGGACGCAGCTGCCCCATAGATGCGCAGCGTATACAGTATGTGCTCTCCATGCTCCAAAGCAGCAGCCCGTCCTACCCCTTCATGGCTTCGCTGGACTGGGCGCTGCACACGGCCACGGACTGGGACATGCAGGCGGAACGCATGCGCGTATTCCAAAAACGCTTAAGCGTCGCCAACGGCGTTACGGTGCAGACGGAAGCGCTTGCGGGTGAGCGCGGCATCTTTGCCGTCGATCCCACGCGGCTGGTGATCGACGTGCACCAGCGCGGCGTCACGGGCTATGCCGCCTATCAGGATCTTTATGCAAAGGGTGTGGTAGCGGAGGCGGCGGATATGGATCATGTGATCTTCATCACCGCGCCGCAGGATCCGCAGGACTGGTACGACCGCCTGTATGAAGCCGTTTGCACGCTCCCCTACGGCGGGCAGCGCGCACCGCACCTTCTAAAGCCGTACGCGCCCCCAGCATCAGTCGTGTCTATACGCGACGCGATGCTCGGCGACACGACCTTCGTTCCTCTTGCGCAAGCCGCCGGACGCGTAGCCGCCTGTGCGGCAGGCCCCTATCCACCCGGCGTCGCCCTGTTTTTCCCCGGGGAGAGCATCCCCCAAGAATACGTTGAGGATCTGCTTGCCTGCCTTGGCGCAGGCGGTGCGGTCTTCGGCCTGAAACAAAAGGAAAGCATCTGTGTCTTACGTTAAAATCATGTTCGATATGGACGGTACGCTGCTGCACTCCCGTCCGGCAATCCTCAAGTCTCTCCGCCTGATGATGGCGGATATGCAGCTGCCCCCGCGGGACGACGACTACCTCAACAACATGGTAGGCCCGCCCTTCTCGCTGGGCATGCCCAAGTTCCTTGGCCTTACGGGCGCGGATATGGAAAAAGCCATCGCCGTTTACGGCCGTCACGCGAGAATCGTCATGCAGGATACGAGCCTGCTTGCGCCCTTCCCCGGCATTTTGGAAATGCTGCGCGCCCTGTATGACGCGGGCGCTTATCTGGGCATCGTAACAAGTAAAAGCCGCACACCCGCCCTTGAGCATATCGAGCGTTTCGGCTTTGCGCCCTATATCTCGCATCTGCAAACGGCGGACGACGCGGGCAACGGCGAAAAGACGGAGCTTTTGCAGCGAACCTGTCAAGAGCTTGGCTCGGAAAACCTCGTCATGGTAGGCGATCGCTTTTACGATCTGAACGCGGCCAACACCTGCGGGGTGCAAAGCGTGGGCGTGCTGTACGGGTACGGAAGCCGCGAGGAAATTTTCGGCTGCAAGCCCACCTATACGGCGGAGGATGTGGCAGGATTGCGAAGGATTCTGATGAATATGTTAGTACAGCCTTAAGAAAGGACGGTGTTCCCGATGAAACTGGTTTTTGCAATCGTCCAGAACGACGACGCCAAGAAGCTGATCCGCGCACTGGTTCGAGAAAAATTTCAGGTGACGCGCATCGCCAGTACCGGTGGTTTTTTGCAAGGCGGCAACGTCACGCTCATGCTTGGCTTGGAGGCGGAAAAGCTCGACGCGGCGCTCTCCATCATCAAGGAGCAGTCCAGCAGGCGCAAGGAATACATGGTCATGCCCTCCTCCCTGCCCGGCTACATGGACGCCTCGCCCGCACCCGTGCAGATCACGCTGGGCGGCGCTACGGTGTTTGTGGTGGACGTGGAAAGCCACTATCGCTACTGACCGCCACACACGCATGCAGCAAACGTTAAGCAACGTATTGGCCGCCATCGACGCAGGGCGCATGCCGCATGCCTGCTTTTTTTGCTGTACGGACGCGGGGCTTGCCGAGGATGCAGCGGCGCGTTGCGCCCAGCGCTTTTGCGGCTGCGCAGCGCTTGCCGATTTCCCGGATTATTTCGACATTTCCTGTCCCATTGCGGTCGATACGCTGCGCGAGCTTTTAGGCGAGCTTGCCAAAAAGACCTTTTCCGACGGCAAACGCTGCGTGCGCTTTACGCAGGCGCATCAAATGAGCGAAGCGGCGCAGAACATCTTTCTAAAAACCTTGGAGGAGCCGCCCAGAGATACCCTTTTCCTGCTTTGCGGCAACCTCGCGGCGATGCTCCCCACCATCCGTTCCCGCTGCTGTGTGATACGCCTGGGCACGCCCGCCTACGAGGATATCCGCGCTGCACTCCTCGCGCGCGGCGCGAACGACGCGGACGCCATGCTCTATGCCCGCGTCGCGGACTCCTTGGAACACGCGTGGCAGCTTTGCAGCGAAGCCGAAGCGCGCGAGGAAAGAACGCGCGCCATAGACGCCTTTTGCGAGCTGCTTCGCGGCATGCCGCCCTATGCGCTCACTAAGACCCTGCAAAGCGACAAAGCGAACGCGCGGGCGCATGCGCTTCATCTGACCGGATATTTTCTCTCTTTTTTACGCGATATGCTCGCCTGCAAGGAGGGTCTGCCGCTTCGCAACACGGATCTTCGGGATAAGCTCAAAGCCCTTGCGCCGCACTTTACAAGCGGCCGCATAAACGGTATGATAGAAAATGTCACCGCAGCCACGTCACGCCTCTACACACCGGCTTCCGTCGGCGCGACGCTGGACAAGATGATGACACAGATATTGGAGGAAATGACATACAGCAATGAAAAACACTGACGATATGGTGCTCTATGAAGTACTTACACCGGAAAAAGTCGCCGCGCTCATAGCGGGTGGAAATAAGCAGAGTTCGTCCAAGCCGGTCGAAGAACCGG
>JAUNJX010000075.1:5760-7224 GCA_030533005.1 Clostridia bacterium
TGACGGAGCGGATGGCGGTGTGCTGTCCGGTCTGACCAGATTTTTGGCACAGACGGAGAGCGATTCCGGCTCGGCGGCATCGGCAGACGAAGCAGAGCCGGACCAGACGGAGGAGCCGGTTGAGACACCGGTCGAAGAACCGACCGAAGAAAAGGTCGGAGAAAAGGTCGAAGCTACCATGGCGAAAACGCCGCAGGAGGCTCCCCTTGCCGAAACGGCTGCGGAAAGCACAGCCGGGGAAGCTCCCGCAACGCTTTCCGGCGACGCCGAGATCGATCCCGACGTTACCGCCGCAGTCGTGACGGAAACGAACGCAGACGGCGAGGAAGTGGAGGTCGCGGTGGTCTCCACGGCGTTGGATATCGACGATACGCCGCCCGTCACCTTTGAGGTGATCGACGTGCGCTTTCAGCCCTGCGGTAAAACCTACTACTTTTCCCCGGGCGATGCAGACCCCGCCGCAGGCGACGGCGTGATCGTGGAAACCGCCCGCGGCATCGAATTCGGCGACGTGCTGCAGGCGCGCCATTCTGTGCTCTCCGCACAGGTGGTAGGCACCCTCAAGCCCATCATCCGCGTCGCCACACAGCAGGATCGGGAGCAGCGCGATAAATATCGCGCCAAGGAAAAGGAAGCTCACGGCATCTGCGTAAAAAAGATCGAAGAACACGGCTTGGACATGAAGCTTGTGGACGTAGAGTATGCCTTCACGGGCGCAAAGATCGTATTTTATTTCACCGCCGACGGGCGGGTGGATTTCCGCGAGCTTGTGAAGGACTTGGCCAGCATTTTCAAGACCCGCATCGAGCTTCGGCAGATCGGCGTACGGGATGAAGCGAAGCTGCTGGGGGGCTTAGGCTCCTGCGGGCGTCCGGTTTGCTGCAAGCAATTCCTGCCGGATTTCCAGCCCGTATCCATCAAGATGGCGAAGGAGCAAAGCCTGTCCCTTTCCCCCACCAAGATATCCGGCATCTGCGGCCGTTTGATGTGCTGTCTCAAGTACGAGCAGGATACCTATGAGATCATGCGTAAGCGCATGCCCAAGGTCGGCAAGGAGGTCATGTCCCCCGACGGGCAGGGCACGGTGCTGGAAAACAACATCATTACGGAAAAGACCCGCCTCAAGATGGTATTGCCCGACGGCACCATCGATGTGCGCTGGTTCCCCTACGACGAGCTGACGCTGACGGACGCCCCCCGGCTGGAGCCCGCCCCTCGTCCGCCCAAGGTAGAGCGTCTTTCCCGCAGGGAGCGCATGCTGCAGGATCAAAAGGCGCGCGCGGAGGCTGCCGCACAGGAAGCCGCGGCACAGAACGGCGAGCAGGCCGCCGCTTCGGAGCAGCCCGCGCAGCCCAACCCCGCAAACAAGCGCAAGCGTCCCCGCCATAACCGCAAGCGCGGCGGCGGTGCGACCGCGGAAGGCGGCAATGGCGGCGAAAAGGTGACAGAAAAAGTGACAGAAAA
>JAUNJX010000018.1 GCA_030533005.1 Clostridia bacterium
GTTCTATAAAAACCAAACCGTGTACGATGAACTGTCCTCATTTTGCGCGGGCGATATAGATACGATCGGCTATACGGAGCCGTCGCCAAACCATATTTGCTATGCCCTTGTTACGCAGGATTCGGAAGAAAATCCGAAATTGTTCCTACGCACTTTTGTGTTTGAAATGCCACACGACGGCGAGCGCAAAAGCTTCTCCTATTTTTATCCAGCCTATCAAAAGATCGCCGAATAATTAATGGTTTGTAAAGTAGTGGATAACCGGGATGCTGTGTTTATGCTCATAGATCCATGCGGTAATGATGTAAGACCGCTCAGATAAGTATGTTAACTCACTTTGCTCGTCATTATGGTTTTTTTATATGTACAAGCTCCTTTGCAATAAAAGTGGAAACACACGGTCATGGAGAACGTATGCTTCTTAAATTGTAACATATATTCTACAATTAAGCAAGAATAATAATACAAATGTTCTTATTTGGCATTTTTCGTCATTTTTTGAGGCGTTTGCCTCAGGCATTTAGTTGGCGTAAAATAAGTCATATTTTGAGGAGCAAACGCTGATAGCCGATCACCCGAAAGCGTGCTGTGCATCTCATGGTACGGCAGTCAAGCCCAAGCCGAAAAGCTGAATCGCAGTAAGAATGTCAAGGGGGCATACGGATGGTTTTCTATCCGTGAATGAAATGCCTATAAGTGAACGAAATTCGACCCGGATTCATTTTGATTTTTGATGGAGAAAAGAGAATGGGAAAACGCTGCAAACATCCAAAACGCAAGCCGAAACGCAGCGCACGAAAAACAAGGGAACCAAAGAAATTCCCAATATAGAATCCATATTGATGATTTGCAGTTTCGTCCGTTCGCGTTTTATCTTATATTCGTAAGCCCAAGTAAATAGTCTGTGCTCGTGTTGTAAAATTTTGCAAGCGAAATCAAGAGTGCAGTTGGAATGTCTCTCTGCCCTAGCTCATAATTACTATACACCTGTTGTGAACATTTCAATATCTGTGCCATCTGCGCTTGCGTCAAATCAGCATCCTCTCGCAAGTCGCGAATATGTGGATACATATTCTCACCTCTTAGGCTATAGCATATACAACCGCAAATTGCAGTATTGCGTTCTACTGCATTTTGCAGTAAACTTATTTTGTTAGCATGTGTTGAGATTCTTTTATTGGCTTTGAAAGGGGAATAATGAAATGCGTAGGATAATAAGATGCTTCTTCCTCATTGTAGTTACTTGGCTTATTTTATTTTCTATATCTGCTTGTAGCAAAATTACTAATGCAAAATCCGTTAAAGACTTTATTTCTTTTGTTGAAAAAGGTGATATACAAAAAGCAAGTGAGGTATATGACAAAAAAATATCTGGTGACGGGGATGCCATGACAAATGCCAACAGGGCGCTTTCGGAAATGATTGATACTACCTTAACAAAATATAAAAATGATGAGTGGGACTACTATATAGCGCACTCGCGACTTGAAAGCATTGCTGTTTTTCCGGGCGTTTCTGAGAACGCATTGCTTGCAATGGAAAAGATTGATCAAACAAATACTAATAATGAGCTTTTATCTTCAAGCAAACAATTATTAGCGGACGAGAATTATAAGGACGCTATACTTCTCCTTGAAAAAATACCATCAACATATGAAAAGCATGAAGATGTAGCTATTGTGTTGGACAATGCAAAGACCGCATATAAAGATAGCATTACCAAAAGTATAAGAACGCATTTGGAAAACAAACAGTTTTTAGAAGCTGAACTTGAGTTAACCGACGCAGAGGAGTTGCTTGGCATTTCCGATGATTTTATTACACTTGAAGAAAGCATTGATATAGCAGAAAAAAAGGATATCATTGAGCGGGCTCAAGTCAGAGCGGACTCAAACGATTATGCAGATGCTCTTTCGATGCTTCAAAATGCAATGATAGAGTATCGAGAAGATGCCGATATCAATCAGGCTATATGTAAAATTGGCACAGAATATGTATCGGTGAAATTGTCCGAAGCAGAGCACATGAAAGAGGAAAAGAATTATGTTGGTGCGGTAGCGGTTTTGAATCAAGCTAATGCTATATATCCAGATTCAACGTTGGCAAAAACAATCCTAGATTATAATAAATATATTCCTGCTAGCCTTACGGCTTTTGAAGTATTTTATAACGGATTCGATAAATATGAACGAACAGTAGAAAATACGCTTAGAGATAAGATGGGAAATACATATACTGATTGCATTCTTTATGCATACGGTTATGAAACGGGAAGACATGAGGTATACATATTAGGACGTCAGTATAGCAGATTTACTGGGACGATATTTGTTCCCGATAACCGTGGCTCTGATAATGATGAGAAATGCTATTTTAGAATATATGGTGATGAAAACCTAATGTACGCTTCGCCAAATCTGCCATCCACTGCTTATCCTGTCGATATCGATATCGATGTAACTGGAGTTGATCAATTGAAAATACAATACTTTGGAGGAGCATTAACTTGGAAACGATATAGTGCCATTGGAAATCCACTGCTATATATGGTAACAGATGATTAGAAATTCAATCAAAAATTCTAGATTCGCCCCGCATAACTAGATGTGAAGCCGGAATGTGCAGGGCGAGTGACTTACGGCATTGGATTTTCTGGCGAGAGCAACGTAGTGACATTAGCAGCTCTCCTGCTCTGGCGTGGCAGCTGTCGCCAATCATCCCGCTGAAGGACGCCTCGAGGGCGAATTTAACCGCTTAGCTAAAAGGCTAATTTATACCCCTTCATGCGCGCACGCGCGCATGTGCGCGAAGGGCGATATTGGCGCACAATTGGCACATGGCCATGAAAACCGCCTTATTGGCCATAAACCGCAGACATGCAAAAAGCCCCACACTGTGGGGCTTTTGATGCTGGTACACCGTCAGGGGCTCGCCCGGCGGCACTGGGGCAGTGCCGCCGCCAGCCCGGGGAACTAAAAAACAATTCACTGGATTGTTTTTTTCGCGCTTTGCGCGGACGTTCCCTTCTCGCCCCCTCCGCTTATGACTCAAACAAAAACAGCCATCCGATGGATGACTGTTTTGTTTGGTACACCGTCAGGGGCTCGAACCCTGGACACCCTGATTAAGAGTCAGGTGCTCTACCAACTGAGCTAACGGTGCAAAGTGGAGCGGGAGACGGGGCTCGAACCCGCCACCTCCGCCTTGGCAAGGCGGCGCTCTACCAAATGAGCTACTCCCGCAAACACGCGCTGTTTCTCGCGCGCTTGATTATTGTAGCGCAACACATGATGGTTGTCAAGAGATTTTCAGCACAAAAATAGCGACAAAGTGGCAGGAATTCCCTTATATAAATAGAAAGAACAAAATATAATCTGCAAGGCGGTTGACCGCTTGCCGCAGTGGGGCATATAATGCCCCCATGGATCGATCATTGCGCGAAAAAGTACACGCCCTGCGGGACAGCGATATGTGCAGCGGGCCTATTCTGGGTCAGCTCATCGTCTATACGCTGCCCATTATACTTTCCGGCGTATTGCAGCTGCTCTACAATGCGGCGGACGTGATCGTGGTGGGTCGGTATGCCGGCTATACCGCTCTTGCGGCGGTGGGCTCGACGGGGTCGCTGATCAACCTGTTCGTCAATCTTTTTCTGGGGCTATCTATAGGCGTGAGCGTAGCTGTCGCGCAATCCTATGGCGCGCAGGATTACGACGCCATATTTGAAACCGTCCATACCGCCATCTGCACGGCGGCGATCGTGGGCGTGCTGGTCTGCGTGCTGGGTGTCGTGGCGGCGCGCGTCGTGCTCGAATGGATGGCCTGTCCCGCGGATGTACTGGATCAGGCGGCGCTGTATCTTCGCATCTACTTTTTCGGCGTGCCCGGCACCATGCTCTATAACTTTGGCGCGGGCGTGCTGCGCGCCCTGGGCGATACCCGCCGCCCGCTGTTTTTCCTTACCGTATCCGGCCTTTGCAACGTGATACTGAATCTGGTGTTCGTCATTCGCTTCGGGCTGGGGGTCGCGGGCGTTGCGTATGCTACCGTCATCTCGCAATACATGTCGGCTGTGCTGATGCTGCTGTGCCTGACCAACGCCCACGGCCCGCAGCATTTGGACTGGACAAGGCTGCATATCTATAAAGAGCGGCTGTGGTTCATCATCAAGATCGGCTTGCCCGCGGGGCTGCAAAGCGCTTTCTTCTCCATATCCAACATACTCATCCAGTCCTCCGTCAACGGCTTTGGCTCCATCGCCATGGCGGGCAACGCGGCGGCAAATAATATCGAGGGTTTTGTTTATACGTCCATGAATTCCGTGACGCAGGCTGCCACCACCTTTACGGGCCAGAATTACGGCGCAAAGAAATACGACCGTCTTGGCAGGATTTGCCTTGTAAGCATTGCCTTTACAAGCGTGGTGGGCATCGTCATGGGTAACGGCTTTTATTTGCTGGGGCGAAGCCTGCTGCGCTTCTACAACCCGGATCCCGCCGTGATCGATTACGGTATGCTACGAATGTCCGTGGTTTGCACGACGCACTTTTTATGTGGTATTATGGAAATACTGGTAAGCGCCATGCGCGGCATGGGTCATTCGCTGCTTCCCATGCTCGTGACCGTCGCGGGCGCGTGCGGGCTGCGTATACTTTGGGTCTATACGGTGTTTGCCCAAAACCCGACGCTGACCACGCTGTATATTTCCTATCCCGTTTCATGGATCGTTACGGCGGCGATACATCTTATATGTTTGCTTCTCATACGACGCAAACTGTTTTCTAATGAAACTCTAATGCAAAACAGCCTGATTTCTTAATGCTGCTGTCGTACAATAATGCATGTTCAAAGGAACGAGCAATTATTGATTCGGAGGATGGAAAGAATGGATCACATTGAAATGGTAGAAAAGCTTCGCCAGAAGGCGAACGTGAGCTATGAGGAAGCCAAGGCCGCGCTGGAGCGCAACAACTGGGATCTCCTGGACGCGATGATCGAGCTGGAGAAGCAGGGCAGGATCAATGCCGACGCTGCCACCTATGACACCGCGAGCGAAACGAGGAACGAAACGTATCAGCCCGTCAACGCCACCGCATCCGCCAAGGAAAAGAACAGCGGCTGGAACAATTTTAAGCTGTGGTGCGCGGCGCTGTTTAAAAAGATCTGGCTCAACGCCTTCGTCGTGACCAGCAAGGCGGGCGAAAAGATGATCGAAGCGCCTATATTGATCCTCATCGTGCTGGCGCTGTTCTGCTTCTGGGTACTGATCCCGCTCATGGTGATCGGCCTGTTCTTCGGCCTGCGCTATAGCTTCACGGGCCCCGATATCAAGGCGGAGGAGGTCAACCGCGCCATGTCCAAGGCCACCGACGTCGCCGAGGGCATCAAGGAGGACATCAAGAGCAGCGTGGAAGAGGAGAAGGCAAAGAACAACAACCAATAACAACCAATAAGGAAACGACCGGAGAAAAGCATGACCAAGATACTCATCGTAGAGGACGAAGAAAAGATATCCCGCTTTTTAGAGCTGGAATTGCAGCATGAGGGCTATGAAGCCGGTAAGGCCGCCGACGGGCGCACCGGGCTTGACATGGCCCTCTCCGGCGATTACGACCTGATGGTGCTGGATATCATGCTCCCGGAGCTCAACGGCCTGGAGGTGCTGCGGCGGCTTCGCAAGACGTCGCAGCTTCCCGTGATCATGCTCACCGCAAGGGACGCTGTCATGGATAAGGTGAGCGGCTTGGACATGGGCGCCAACGACTACATCACAAAGCCCTTCGCCATCGAGGAGCTGCTCGCGCGCATACGCGCGCTGCTTCGCGCGAACGTCGCCATTGCCACCGTGACGCGAAGTGCGACACTTGCCTGCGGCGACCTTACCATGAACGTGGACGCGCACAGCGTAAGCTATAAGGGAACGGGCGTGGAGCTGACCAACAAGGAATTCTCTCTCTTGCAGGCGCTTTTGGAAAATAAGGATATCGTGCTCTCCCGCGATGTGCTCTTAGATCGCATCTGGGGGTACGGCTACATAGGCGAAACCAATGTGGTGGACGTGTATATACGCTACCTTCGCCAGAAGATCGACGATGTGTTCAACGTCAAGCTGATCCATACGGTGCGCGGCATCGGCTACACGATCAAGGATGAAAAGGAGCTTGAGTCGTGAATGCAAGCAGAAAAACCACCTCTATCGCCAATAAACTCAACCGCTTTTATCAGGGCAAGGAGCTATCTCATCTCATCGAGTTCGTGATCTTTATGCCGCTTGCCGCGATCGCCGGCTGGGCGTGCGCGGCGGAAACCGTTTCTGGCGCCGACTGCGCGGCGTTTGCGCACCGCGGGCTGTCCTTCTCCCAAACCGGGCAGGGCTTTATCGCGTGGCTGCGCAGCGCGTTCTATTTTGTCGAGGACAAAACGGGCATGCAGCATACCTTTGCGGCGGGCGATTTTCTGTTCGGCCTTCTTTGGGTCATGGCGGGCATATTGGCCTTGGGGCTGCTCGTTTGGGCGCTTGGCTGGGTGGAGCGGCGCAATCAGCTGCGCCAATATCTAAAGCCCATCGACGATATCGCCCTTTCGGCCGAGAAGCTCTCCACACAGTCCTTTGACCCAAGCAAGTTCCGGCGGCTTGAGGACGCCATCGCCAACATCGACGAGCCGGACACCGAGGTGCATGTTTACGACCATGAGCTTGCGGGGCTGGAGGCCGCCGTCAACAACATGCTCAAGCGCCTGCAGGAAAGCGCGCGGCGGCAAAGCCGCTTTGTGGACGACGCGAGCCATGAGCTGCGCACGCCCATCGCGGTCATACAGGGCTATATCAACATGCTGGATCGCTGGGGCAAGGATGACCCGCAGGTGCTGCGCGAATCCATCACCGCCATACAGACCGAGGCGGAGCATATGAAAATACTCGTCGAGCAGCTTTTGTTCCTCGCGCGCGGCGATATGGGGCGGCAGCAGTTTACAACGGCGCCGCTGCCCTTGGACGCGATGGTGGAGGAGATATGCGACGAATCCCGCATGATCGACCCCGGCCATACCTACGATTTGCAGCTTACCCAAAACGCCGTCGTACAGGCGGACGTCGCCATGCTTAAGCAGGCGGTGCGCATCCTTATCGATAACGCGGCCAAGTACACAGAGCCCGGCGGGCAGATCACGCTGCGCTTAACGCGCAATGAAAAGGAAGAAGCGCGCATCGACGTGCAGGATACCGGCATCGGTATTTCCAAATCCGACGTGGCGCATATGTTTGAACGCTTTTATCGCGCCGATCCCGCCCGTGCCAAGCAGGGCTGCGGGCTGGGGCTTTCCATCGCCCGCTGGATCATCGAGCAGCATGGCGGCCACATCGAGGTCGTAAGCTATGAGGAGCTGGGTACACGCGTGAGCATCTGCCTGCCCATCGAGACGGCAACGGCGGCAACAGCGGCAACAGCAAGCTAAAAGAAACAGACGAATGCAAAAGGCGGGCGCTTCGATTGCGAAGCGCCCGCCTTTTGCAGAAAGCTTATGCCGGCTCAAACAATACTTTAAAGAAGCCGTTAAGGAAGGCCATGTAGATGATCACGCCCACATAGAAGCCCAGCACATAGACCATGGCGCTCTTGTTGCCGCTTGCGGCCTTGACGTGCTGGCGAAGCGGGCAGCCGCCGATGAGCACGGACAGCACGCCAATCACGAACGCGCCGAGGATGGTGCATAGCATGAGGGCGTTAAACTGTATGCCGTTCCAGTTGAACTCATACCCGCCGTCGGGGTTTTTGAGTACGAATTGGGGCGAATTCGTGCAGGCGCAGGCGGAATAATCCTGATCTACGGTGATGGAATTGCCCTTCATGAACTGGGGATAGTTGGGCATGGCCTCATCGAAGCTGCCGGTCAGGTGGAATACATAAAACAGCACGGCGGCGGTGAGGAGAAGCCCGAAGAAGCCCTTAATAAGATAGGTATCCTTCACGATCATGTAATCCCGCACGCCGCCGATCAGGCAGAAGCGGGAACGCTGGGCGACAAAGCCTATGATCAGACCCACGCAGAGGCTTACAAGCAGTGTTTTCATGCTTTTTTACCGCCCCTTCCCTTATATTTTAGCAGCAGCGTGCCCACGATACAGCCCAAGATCAGGGCGATCAGGCCAAAGAGGGCGTTCAGCTCGCCGTAGGCGGTGCGGATGAGTATGCGCATGGGGCAGCCCGACACGATCAGCGCGCAGATGGCGACCACCGCGCCCACGATGAACGCGAACCACTTGGATTCCACCCACTGGAAGCGGAATTCGCCGCTGGTCTTGGCGGCGATGAACGCGCCGATGAGAATGCCGAACACCGTGACGATGGGGCCTTCGCGCGCGATCTCGCTCATTTCGATGGGGGTGGAGAAGATGGCGCGCCCGATCTGGGCGAACAAGTCCCGCCCGTGGCAGACCAGGCATATACCGTACGCCTCGGGCGGCGCAAAGGTAAAGAGCACCTGTGCAAGCACAGAAGTGGCGGCGATGATCATGCCCGCCGCCATAGCACTGATTTTAAAACGCATGGATATCCTCCGGTATTATTTGCCTAAAAGCCGCTTGAGCAGGCTTTTTTCCTGTACGGGGGTGTAAAGATGCACGGCCTCGTACAACACGTCCGCCTCCTTGAGCACGGCTTCCACATCGGTCTTCTTGTCCGGCTCAAATTGCAGCGCTACGCCGCAGTTGGGGCTGATGTCCTTGGGGCCGGGCATGAGGCTGACTTGATAGCCCTTGGCCTTTAGCGCCTCCTCGGCGCTCATGGCGTGTTGCGAGGAGAAAAATGTTACCACGCCGATCTGCTGTTTTTGCTGTTCCATCGTTAAACCTCCTTTTGTTCTGCCGCATAATCCGCAAGCGCGCGGATCGCCTTGACGCCCACGTCCACTTCCTCCATCGTCGTATAGCCGCCGAAGGAGAAGCGCACGGAGCCGATGGGGAAGGTGCCTATGGTCTTGTGTGCGCCGGGGGCGCAGTGAAGCCCCGTACGCACCATGATGCCGCAGGCGTCGTTCAATTCCGTGCCCACGGTGGAGCAGACGATGCCCTCGATGTTGATACTGGTGACGGGAGTCTTTTTGTTTGCGTCCAAGGGACCATAGACCTTCACCATGGGATGATCCTTGACGCCGTCGATAAAGCGCTGCGTAACGGCGATCTCATGGGCGCGGATGTTTTCCACGCCGGTTTTGAGAAGATATTCCAGGCTTGCGTTCAAGCCCGCCAAGCCCACGATGTTGATGGTGCCCGCTTCCCATACGTCGGGCATGAACAGCGGGTGCACCTCCATATCGGATTTGCTGCCCGATCCGCCGTGCATGAAGGGGTGGGGGGTCACAGCGGGGGTCAGGTATACGCCGCCCGTGCCCGTGGGGCCCAACAGGCTCTTGTGGCCGGTGAAGCAAAGGATGTCGATGCCCATCTTTTCTACGTCGATGGGATAAGCGCCGCCGCTTTGCGCCGCGTCCACCACAAACAATACATCCGCCTTTTTGGCCTTGCAGGCTTTGCTGATGGCGGTGATATCCTGCAGGGTGCCCGTGACGTTGGAGCTGTGGTTGACGACCACCATGCGCGTGTTGGGCTTCATGGCATTGGCAAAATCCTCCACGGCGCAAACGCCCTCCGGATCGGCCTGCACGACGCTAAGCTCGATAACGCCCTGGGATTCAAGATAGCGAAGCGGGCGCATGACGGAGTTGTGCTCCATGCTGGTGGTGATCACATGGTCGCCTTTTTCAAGGATGGTGAAAAATACGATGTTGAGCGACTCGGTGATATTCTTCGTAAACGCAATCTGCTGGGGATGCTTGAGGTTAAAGAGCTTACAGAGGTTTTCCCGGCAGCTGTACACGATATGCCCCGCCTCCACGGCCAGCGTGTGACCGCTGCGGCCGGGGCTTGCGCCCACCTCGGTGAGAAAGTGCATCATGGCCGCGCCCATCTCGGGGGGCTTAGGCCAGCTTGTCGCGCCGTTATCAAAATAGATTACATCGTCTCGCATATATCTTCTCCCTTGCTCAAATTGTACACATCAGCCGCGCTTTGCGGCGATCGCGCGCCAGTCGTAGGTGCCGATGTTCTCGTTGGAGAGCATGTGGCACGATAAGATCTGCTCCGGCTGCACCTCGCCGCCTTCGAGTACGGCGGCAGCCGCGTCGATGGCCGCAACGCCCATATCATAATAGGGATCGACGGAGAAGGCCTTATACAGCGGATCGTTCGCCTCCAACGCCTCAAACACGTCGTCGCTGTAGGCGTTGCCCACGATGATGACGTCCTTTTTAAGATCCTCCGTGATGATCTTGGCGCCCTCGGCCGCGTCCTCGTTGACAACGATGAGGATCTGCGTATCGGGTGCGGCGCTGAATATCTTTTCGCACGCGTCCATGGACTGGGGCTTGCGGCCGTTGCCGTCGAACTTGGCGACCCACTCCACGCCCGGACAGGCTGCGCTCACGTCCTCATAGAGCGCCTTGAGGCGGCGCTGACAGATGGTGGTGCAGCTTGCAAAGTCGATGATGCCGATCTTGGCGGCGCCGCCCATATTCGTATTGATATGGTCGATCAGCCATTCCGCCACCTTGGAGCCGTCGGCCGCATAGTCGAAATGGATGAAGCTGGTGGTCTTATCCGTATTGACCTCCTGATAATAGGCGATCACGGGGATGCCGGCCTCTGCTGCCGCCTCTACGGAGGGGGCGAGCTTATCGTAATCGGCGGCTGCAAGCAGGATTGCGGATACCTTTTGATCGATGAAGGACTGCATATGCGCGATCTGCCGATCCGGATCGGAATCCGCATCCTCAATAATGACGTTTAAGCCCTGCGCGGCCGCGGCTGCGCGGATACCGGCTTCTGCGTCCTTATCGGATTGGGAACGGCGCGCATACAGGCAAACGCCGACGGTGGCGCCCGTATTGGCGGCGGGCGCTGCGGCAGGCTGTTCGCTTGCCGGAACGGCGGTTTGCGCGGGCGCGCAGGCAAAGCTTGTAAGAAGCAGGGCGACGATGAGCGTCGCAACTAACAGCTTGGAGATCATTTTCATTTTATCATACGCTCCTATGGTTATTCGTGCGGGCAAAAAAACGCCCATGTATCCACTATGACGGTATTATACGACAACCCCATAGCATTTGGCAAATGATAATCCATAAACAAAGCGTGAACAATATAGTGAACAATATAAACGAAGAAAACCCTTTTTAAAAAAAGAAAAGAATGGGTATTGACAAAGGCGCATGACTGCATTATTATACATAAAAACAAACATAATTATGCACAATATACATGGAGGATACAAAAATGAAAAAGATCAAGAAAGTCGTTCTGGCCTATTCCGGCGGTTTGGATACGTCCATCATCATCCCCTGGCTCAAGGAAAACTACGACAACTGCGAGGTCGTGGCGGTTTCCGGCGACGTAGGGCAGGGCACGGAGCTGGACGGGCTGGAGGAGAAGGCGCTCAAAACGGGCGCCAGCAAGCTTTACATCGAGGATTTGAAGGAAGAATTCATCACGGATTACATCTATCCCAGCCTCAAGGCGGGCGCTGTGTATGAGAAGGATTATCTGTTGGGTACGGCGTTTGCGCGTCCCTGCATCGCAAAGCGCCTGGTCGAGATCGCCAAGGCCGAGGGCGCTGACGCCATCTGCCACGGCTGCACCGGCAAGGGCAACGATCAGGTGCGTTTCGAGCTGACCATCAAGGCGCTCGCGCCCGAGATGAAGATCATCGCCCCTTGGCGTGAGTGGGATATCAAATCCCGTGAGGAGGAGATCGACTACGCCGAGGCGCATGACATCCCCCTCAAGATCAACCGCGAGACCAACTACAGCAAGGACAAGAACCTCTGGCATCTGTCCCACGAGGGTTTGGACTTAGAGGATCCGGCCAATCAGCCGATGTATGAGAAGGAGGATTTCTTGGAGCTGGGCGTATCCCCCAAGCAGGCGCCCGACAAGTCCACCTACGTCACCCTTTCCTTTGAAAAGGGCATCCCCGTGGCGCTGGACGGCAAAAAGCTCGATCCCGTCACCATGCTGGAGACGCTTAACAAGATCGGCGGCGAAAACGGCGTAGGCATCGCGGACATGGTGGAAAACAGGCTTGTCGGCATCAAGGCGCGCGGCGTGTATGAAAATCCCGCGGGTGCTATCCTGTATGCGGCGCATGATTACCTCGAGCAGATTTGCCTGGATCGGGACACGCTGCATTATAAGATGCTCGTAGCGCAGAAGTTTGCCGAGATCGTGTATTACGGCAAGTGGTTTACGCCCTTGCGCGAGGCGCTCTCCGCTTTCGTGGACGTGACGCAGCAGGATGTGACGGGTGAAGTGAAGCTGGAGCTTTACAAGGGCAACATCATCAAGGCGGGCGTGACCTCCCCCGAATCCAAGTACTATGAGGAGCTTGCCACCTTCGGCGAGGATCATGTGTACAACCAGAAGGACGCGGAAGGCTTCATCAACTGCTTTGGCCTCTCCATCGCCATGAACGCGCTGGCCAAGCAGAAGAAGATCAAATAAAACAAAAGGGGAAACAAAAACATGCAGACGATGTGGGCAGGGCGGTTTGAAAAGAATCTGGACGCTAAGGTGAACGATTTCAATTCCTCCATCTCCTTTGACGCGCGGATGTTTTCGCAGGATATCAAGGGGTCCCTTGCCCACGCCGCCATGCTTTGCGCGCAGCACATACTCACACAGGAGGAGTATACGGCCATCACCGATGGCCTTTGCGCCGTTTTGGAGGATTTGCAGAGCGGCAAGCTCGCTTTCGACCCCGTGGCCGAGGATATCCACATGTTTGTGGAGGCGGAGCTGACCAAGCGCATCGGCGCGCCGGGCAAAAAGCTGCATACCGCCCGGAGCCGCAACGATCAGGTGGCGCTGGATCTTCGCATGTATCTGATGGATGAAGCGGCGGCGGTGAGCGACATGCTGCTGTCGCTGGAGGAAGTGCTGCTCAAAAAGGCGGACGCATACGCGGAAACCATACTGCCCGGCTACACGCATTTGCAGCGTGCGCAGCCCGTCACCTTTGGGCATCATTTGATGGCGTATGCCAATATGTTTGCCCGCGATCTCGACCGACTGGCCGACTGTAAGGAGCGCATGGCCGTATCCCCCCTTGGGGCGTGCGCGCTCGCGGGCACCACCTACGATACGGACAGGCAGATGACCGCCGAAACGCTGGGCTTTGACGAACCCTGCCCCAATAGCCTGGACGGGGTTTCGGACAGGGATTTTGTGATCGAAATGATCTGTGCGCTTGCGATGGTGATGATGCACCTGTCCCGTTTCAGCGAGGAGATCATACTTTGGTGCTCATGGGAATTCAAGTTTATCGAGCTGGACGACGCGTACGCGACGGGCTCAAGCATCATGCCCCAAAAGAAAAACCCGGACGTGGCGGAGTTGATCCGCGGCAAGACGGGGCGGGTGTACGGCGACCTCATGGCGATACTTACCGTGATGAAGGGCTTGCCCCTTGCCTATAACAAGGACATGCAGGAGGACAAGGAGGCGGTATTCGACGCGCTGGATACGGTGAAGCTGTGCCTGCCCGTATTCACCAAGATGATCGATACCATGACCGTACTTTCCGACAACATGCGCGCGGCCGCGGCCAAGGGCTTTATCAACGCCACGGACTGCGCGGATTATCTGACCAAAAAGGGCGTGCCGTTTAGGGACGCGTACAAGATCACGGGCAAGCTCGTGGGCTACGGCGTGAAGAACGGCAAGACCTTGGAGGATATGACGATGGAAGAATACAAGGCCGCGTCGGACGTGTTCGACACGGATGTTTACGACGCGATAGACCTCATGGCCTGCGTCAATAAGCGCACCAGCTTCGGCGGCACCGCGCCGGATTCGGTGTACGACCAAATTGCGGACATGAAAACGAGGCTGAACCTATGAACGGCGCAAAGACCAAGATATTTATAGACGGCAGCGAGGGCACGACGGGACTTCGCATCCATGAACGTTTTGAGGGACGGGCGGATGTGGAGCTTCTCTCTATCGATCCGGCGCTGCGCAAGGATAAAGAGGCGAGAAGGGAACGGCTCAACGCCTGCGACGTGGCGTTTTTGTGCTTGCCGGACGACGCGGCGCGGGAATCCGTGTCGCTCATCGAAAACCCGAACGTGCGGGTGCTCGACACCTCCACGGCGCATCGGACGGCGGATGGCTGGGCTTACGGCTTTCCCGAGCTATCCCAAGCGCACCGGAATGCGATCAAGGCGGGCAAGCGTATCGCCGTGCCCGGGTGCCACGCAAGCGGCTTTATCGCACTCGTGTATCCGCTTATGGCGGCGGGGCTTCTCTCGCCCAACGCGGCGCTTTCCTGCTTTTCTATCACCGGCTACAGCGGCGGCGGCAAGCGGATGATCGCCGATTACCAGAGCGAGGCGCGCCATCCTGCACTTAGTGCGCCCCGCGTCTACGCGCTGCCGCAGCAGCATAAGCATCTTGGCGAAATGCGGCATGTGTGCGGCCTAAGCGCAGCCCCCGTGTTTTCGCCTATCGTGGCGGATTACTACAGCGGTATGCTCGTAAGCGTGCCCCTGCACGCGGGCATGCTGCAAAAGCCCATGGATACGGACGCATTGCGGGAGGTGTACAGGGCGCATTACGCCAGTGAGCGATTTGTGCGCGTGACGGACGCCGCGGATGGCGCGATGCTTTCCTCTAACGCCTTATCCGGCCTTGATTTTATGGAGATCACCGTCTGCGGCAACGCGGAGCGCATGAGCGTGAACGCCTGCTTTGACAACCTCGGTAAGGGCGCGTCGGGCGCCGCGATACAGTGCCTCAACTGCATGCTGGGGCTGGACGAGGCGACGGGCTTACAGCTGGGCGAATGAAAACGTAAAGCAATCTTGCTTAAGGAGATTTGATATATTATGATGAAGGAAGTAAGCGGCGGCGTATGCGCCCCCAAGGGCTTTCGGGCGGCGGGCGTGCACTGCGGCGTGCGCAAGAACAAGGAAAAGCGGGACTTGGCGCTTATTTTGAGCGACGTGCCCTGTACTGCGGCAGCGGTGTATACCCAGAACAAGGTCAAGGGCGCACCCCTGCTTGTGACCAGGAACAACCTTAGCGACGGGGTCGCGCAGGCGGTCATCTGCAACAGCGGCAACGCCAACACCTGCAACAGCGACGGCGTCGAGATCGCCCAAAGCATGTGCGCGCTATTGAGCGAATACGCAAACATCCCCGCGAGCAGCGTGATCGTGGCCTCCACCGGCGTGATCGGCCAGCCCTTGCCCATCGAGCCCATCAAGGCGGGCATGGCGCCCTTGGTCGCGGCGTTAAGCTACGAGGGCAGCGGCCACGCGGCCGAGGCCATCATGACGACGGACACGGCGGAAAAGAGCATCGCCGTGGAGTTTACGCTTTCGGGCGTTAATTGCACCATGGGCGGCATTGCCAAGGGCTCCGGCATGATACATCCCAACATGGCGACCATGCTGGTGTTTTTGACGACGGATGCGGCCATTTCCGCCCCGCTTTTGCAAAAGGCGCTGTCTGCGGATATCCTGGATACCTTCAACATGGTGAGCGTCGATGGGGATACCTCCACCAACGACATGGTGAGCATCATGGCAAACGGCATGGCGGATAACCCCGCGATCACGGAGGAAAACGCCGATTGCGAGGCGTTTGCAAAGGCGCTCAATACCGTAACGCGCTATCTTTGCCGCAACATTGCCAAGGATGGCGAGGGGGCGACCAAGCTGCTTACCTGCATCGTGACGGGCGCTGTGGACACGGCGACGGCGAAGGTGCTTGCAAAGAGCGTGATCGCGTCCAGCCTTGTCAAGGCCGCCATGTTCGGCTCCGACGCGAACTGGGGCCGGGTGCTCTGCGCCCTAGGCTACAGCGGGGCGAAGGTGGACGTGGATGCGGTGGACGTGAGCTTTGCTTCCAAGGCGGGCGAGGTGAAGGTGTGCGTGGACGGGCGCGGCGTCGCGTTTTCGGAGGAAAAGGCGAAGACCATCCTCTCCGAGGACGAGATCGAGATACGCGTTTCTCTCCATGAGGGCACGGGCAGCGCCGAAGCGTGGGGGTGCGACCTCACCTACGATTATGTGAAGATCAACGGGGACTATAGAACATGATGCAGCTATCCAATCAGGAACGCGCGGAGGTGCTCATACACGCTCTGCCCTATATCCAGAAATACGCGGGCAAGATCGTGGTGGTGAAATACGGCGGCAACGCCATGATCGACGAGGATTTAAAGCGCAACGTCATGGGAGACATGGTGCTGCTTTCCCTCATCGGCGTGAAGGTGGTGCTGGTGCACGGCGGCGGGCCGGAAATTTCCGCGCTGCTCAAGAAAATCGGCAAAAAGAGCGAGTTTATCGACGGCCTGCGCGTGACGGACGCCGAAACGGCGGACGTGGTGCAGATGGTGCTTGCGGGCAAGGTCAGTAAATCCCTTGTGGGGCTGCTCACGCAAGCGGGCGGCAAGGCCATCGGCATCTGCGGCATGGACGGCGGCATGATGAAGGCGCGCCCGCTCAACGAAAAGCTGGGCTTTGTAGGGGAAATTACGGATATCGACCCGCAGCCCATTTTGGACATGCTGGAGAAGGGGTATATCCCCGTCGTTTCCTCCCTTGCCTACGGCGAGAACGGGCAGGCGTACAACGTCAACGCCGATACGGCGGCGGCGCGCATCGCGGGCGTGCTGAAGGCCGAGTGCCTCATCACCATGACGGATATCGCGGGCGTTTTGCGGGATAAGGACGACCCCAATTCGCTGATTCCCAGCATCCGCGTGAGCGAAGCGCCGCAGCTCATGCAGGAGGGCGTCATTTCCGGCGGCATGATCCCCAAGATCGATTGCTGCATTGAGGCGATACGGCGCGGGGTCAAAAAGGTGTTCGTCATCAACGGCACGGTGCCCCACGCGATTTTGATGGAGCTTTTGACCAACGAGGGCATCGGCACCATGTTCATGTAAGGAGAAGGATATGCAGATTAAAGAAATCGATAAAACCTACGTCGCCAATACCTATGACCGTTACGATCCCGTATTCGTAAGCGGCAAGGGCAGCCTTGTCTACGACGATACCGGCAAGGCGTATATCGACCTTGCAGCGGGCATCGCCGTCAATTGCTTCGGTATTGCGGACGACGCGTGGATCAAGGCCGTGACGGAGCAGCTGGGCAAGCTCCAGCACCTTTGTAACAAATATTATACGGCGCCGCAGGCGATACTCGCGCAGAAGCTGTGCGAACGCACCGGTATGAAAAAGGCGTTTTTTGCCAATTCCGGGGCGGAGGCCAACGAGTGCCTCATCAAGGTGGCGCGCAAATACGGCCACGAGCACCACGGGGCGGATTGCTCCAACATCATCACGCTCAAAAACAGCTTTCACGGCCGCACCATGGCGACATTGACCGCCTGCGGGCAGGATAGCATGCACACGGATTTCGGCCCCTTCGTGCCAGGCTTTTTGTATGCAGACGCCAACGATTTTGCAAGCGTCGAGGCGCTTGCGGACGATTCCGTCTGCGGCGTCCTCATGGAGATGGTGCAGGGCGAGGGCGGCGTGAACGCCTTGGATGCGGACTTTGTACAGGCCGTGGCGGCGCTGTGCAAAAAAAAGGATATTCTCCTGCTCGTGGACGAGGTGCAAACCGGCAACGGCCGCACGGGCAAGCTCTACGCCTATATGCACTTTGGCGTCCAGCCGGACGTGGTGTCCACCGCCAAGGGTATCGGCGGCGGGCTGCCGCTGGGCGTTTGCATGATGGGCGAAAAGACGGCGGATACGCTGACGGCGGGCACGCACGGCTCCACCTTCGGCGGCAATCCCGTGTGCTGCGCGGGCGCTGTCAACATTCTAGACCGCCTGGACGACGCGCTGCTTTCAGACGTTACCCGAAAGGGCGATTTTATCAGGCGCGAGCTGCTCTCCTGCAAGGGCGTCGCGGGCGTATCGGGCATGGGGCTGATGATCGGCGTTTCGCTTACGGACAAGAAGGCCGCGGACGTTGCGCACGCGTGCCTTGACGCGGGCGTGATGGTCATGACGGCCAAGGATAAAATCCGCATACTGCCCGCCCTCAATATACCCGACGAACTTTTAAGTAAAGCCATCGATATCATGAAAGGAATCATAGAAGCATGAACCAGAAGCATCTTTTAAAGCTGGCCGACCTTTCCCCCGCGGAGATCACGGAGATACTCGACCTTGCCGATCAGCTCAAGTACGAGCGCAAGAACGGCATCGAGCACAAGCACCTTGCGGGCAAGACGTTAGGCATGATCTTCCAGAAATCCTCCACCCGCACCCGCGTCTCCTTTGAGGCAGGCATCTACCAGCTTGGCGGCGTGGGTCTGTTCTTGAGCGCCAACGATCTGCAGCTTGGCCGCGGCGAGCCCATCAAGGACACGGCGCGCGTGCTTTCCCGGTATTTAGACGGCATCATGATCCGCACCTACAAGCAAAGCGACGTGGAGGATCTAGCGACGTATGGCAGCATCCCCATCATCAACGGGCTGACGGACTACGCGCATCCCTGCCAGGTGCTTGCCGACCTTATGACCATCCGCGAATACAAAAAGACCTTCAACAACCTCAAGCTGACCTTCGTGGGCGACGGCAACAACATGGCCAATTCCCTCATCGCGGGCGGCATCAAGATGGGCATGGAGGTGGCGATCGCGTGCCCGAATAGCTACCAGCCGGACGCGGAGCTCATGGCGTGGGCAAAGCAGAACGGCAAGTTCACCTGCACCGAGGATATCGCCGCCGCCGTCAAGGACGCGGACGTGGTCTATACGGACGTGTGGGCCTCCATGGGGCAGGAGGGCGAGGCGGCGGAGCGCCGCAAGGCTTTTGAAGGGTATCAAGTCAACGATGATTACATGGCGATGGCGCATAAGGACTGCATGGTGCTCCACTGCCTGCCCGCGCATCGCGGCGAGGAGATCACGGACGCCGTCATGGAAGCGCACGCCGATGAAATATTCGAGGAAGCGGAAAACCGTCTCCACGCGCAAAAGGCCGTCATGGTGCTGCTGATGAAGTAAGCGGCCAAAAGTATATTTTCACATCCGTATCGCCCACAGCCTAGCCGCCGTGGGCGATTTTGCGAAATGTAACGTCTCTTACAGCGCTTTACTACTTTAACACTTTACTTGACTAAATTAGCGATGGCGTGTATACTGTACCTTGCCCGTGATTGCGGGCAAAAGAAAAAGGAGAAAAACGCGGTATGGAATCTATGGAGCGCGACGCGCGCATGCGGGACGAGGCCGCCATACGCGGCCTGAAAGCCATTTACAGGCAGTATGGCTATAAGCCCTTTCGCATGAGCCGTTTTGAAGAATACGATTTTTATGCGGATAACAAGAGCTTTTTGCAAAGCGAGAACGTCATCACCTTTACCGATCTCAACGGTAAGCTCATGGCGCTCAAGCCGGACGTGACGCTCTCCATCGTCAAGAGCGCTTCGGACACGGCGACGGAAAAGGTGTTTTACAGCGAAAACGTCTATCGTGCGGACATGGGGCGGGGCGAGCGCGGCTTTAGCGAGATCATGCAGGTGGGCTTGGAGTGTATCGGCGATATCGATGTGTATGAAAGCAGCGAGGTGCTCATGCTTGCGGGCAGGAGTTTGGAACGCTTTTCCGACACCTTCGCGCTGGACGTCTCGCACATGGGCTTTGTGCAGGGTATGCTTACGGACAGCGGCCTGCCTGCGTCCCGGCAAGCGCAGGCGCTTAATTGCATAGCCAGCCGCAACGAAAGCGGTGTGCGCGCGCTGTGCGCGGGTCTTGACGCGGGCACGACGGCGGGTCTTTGCGCGCTTGCGACGCTGTATGGCGGCGTACCCGCGTTGCTTCCGCAGCTTCGCGCTATCGGCAAAAGCGCGCAGACGGCCGCGGCGCTTGACGAGCTTGCCGCCATCTACGAGGTGCTCTGCGGCTGCGGGCTGGGGGAAAAGGTGCACCTTGATTTTTCCATCGTCAACGATATGAACTATTATAACGGCGTGATCTTTCGAGGCTTTGTAAGCGGCGTGCCCTCCAGCGTCCTCTCCGGCGGGCGTTACGACAACCTCATGCACAAGATGGGCAAGACGGCCGGCGCCATAGGCTTTGCCGTGTATTTGAACGTATTGGAGCAATACCTCTATGCCGACGAAGGGTACGATGCGGATGTGCTGCTGACCTATGACGCGGATGTTTCTGCGTCCATGGTAGCCCGGCGGGTCGCCGCGCTTACGGCGCAGGGAAAGAGCGTGCGTGTGCAGAAAAAGGCGGACGCGCTGCGCTGCAAAGAGCATATCCACCTTACAAAGGAGGCGGAAGCATGAGCGATTTGGTCAATATCGCGCTGCCCAAGGGGCGGCTTGGCGAAAAGGCTTACGGGATATTCGAGAGCGCGGGCTACGACTGCCCCTCCATCAAGGAGAACAACCGCAAGCTGGTGTTTGAAAACGGCGGCGTGCGCTATTTCTGGGTCAAGCCCGCGGACGTTGCCATTTATGTGGAGCGGGGGGCTGCGGATATCGGCGTGGTGGGCAGCGACGTGCTCAACGAAAACGCGCCGGACGTATACGAGCTGCTGGATCTTGGTATCGGCAAATGCCGCATGGCCGTGGCGGCGCCAAAGGGCTTTCGGGACGATCCTTCCCGGATGCTGCGCGTTGCCACCAAGTTTCCGCACACGGCGGCGGCGTATTACGCCAAGCGCGGCAGGCTCATCGACGTCATCAAGCTCAACGGCTCCATCGAGCTTGCGCCGCTGTTGGGCATGTCCGACGTGATCGTGGATATCGTGGAAACGGGTAAGACGTTGCTCGAAAACAACATGGAGCCCATCGCGGACGTGGCGGGCGTCAGCGCAAGGCTGATCGCCAACAAGGCGGCGTTCCGCTTTAAAAACGAGGCCGTTACGGCCATACAGCAAAGCATTGCGGGGAGGCTATAAATGATACGGATACTAAGCTATAGCGAGAGCATGCGCGAGGAGATATTCGCCCGCGCCACGATGGAAAGCAACGTAAGCGAGGTGGTTTCGGATATCCTTGCGGACGTGCGGCAAAACGGCGACAAGGCCGTGCTTGCCTACAGCGATTGCTTTGACGGCGCGAACGGCGCACCGCTTAAAGTGACAAAGGCGGAGATCGCAAAGGCTGTTGCGGGCGTGGACAAGGCGTTTATGGGCGTGCTGCAAAGGGCGGCGGAAAACATCCGCGCCTTCCACGCGCATCAGGTGCGAAGCGGCTTTGTCGTAAGCGAGCAGGAGGGCGTTCTGCTGGGGCAGAAGGTGCTGCCCCTTGGCGCCGTGGGATTGTATGTGCCCGGCGGTACGGCAAGCTATCCTTCCTCCGTGCTGATGAACGCGATCCCCGCCAAGCTTGCGGGCGTGGAGCGCGTCGTGATGGTGACGCCCGCGAAGGGCGGCGTTATTCCCCGGGAAATATTGGCGGCGGCGCAGCTGGGCGGCGTGGATGAGATCTACCGCGTGGGCGGCGCGCAGGCCATCGGCGCGCTTGCCTACGGCACGGAAACGATACGGCGCGTGGATAAGATCGTAGGCCCCGGCAACGCGTTTGTGGCGGAGGCCAAGCGGCAGGTGAGCGGCTTGGTGGATATCGACATGATCGCGGGGCCCAGCGAGATACTGATCGTCGCGGACGAGGGCTGCGACCCCGTCTGGGTGGCGGCGGACATGCTCTCTCAGGCGGAGCACGATAAAAACGCCTCCGCCGTGCTCATCACCGTCAGCCAAAAGCTTGCCAAGCGCGTGCAGGCGGAGCTTGAGCGGCAGATACCGCTGCTGCCGCGCGCGGATATCGCGCGCGCGTCCATCGACAACAACGGCAAGATCGTGGTGTCTACCAACATCGCGCAGGCTATCGATATCGCAAACGACCTTGCGCCGGAGCATTTGGAGCTTTGCTTGGACGCGCCCTTTGATTATCTTGACAGGGTGCGCTGCGCGGGCTCGGTGTTCTTGGGCAAATACGCGCCCGAGGCCTTGGGCGATTATTTTGCAGGCCCCAACCATGTGCTGCCCACAAGCGGCACGGCGCGTTTTTCCAGCCCTCTTTCCGTGGACGATTTTGTGAAGAAGTATTCCTTTACTTATTATACGGCTTCCGCGCTTGCGAAGGTGCAGCAGGACATACAGGCCTTTGCCATGCGCGAGGGTCTGGACGCGCACGCCCGCAGCGTGGCCGTCCGCTTTGAGGAGGAGTGAGCATGAGCCGCTTTATGAGCAAAGCCTACGCGCGGCTTGACGCCTATACGCCGGGCGAGCAGCCGCAGAACCTTTCGAGCTTTGTTAAGCTCAACACCAATGAAAGCCCCTTCCCGCCTTCGCCTATGGCGCTTGCGTGCCTGACGGAGGCGGCGGGAAGGCAGCTGCGCTTGTATTCCGACCCTACGGGGCGCGCGCTTCGGGAGCGCCTCGCAAAGACCTATGGCGTGGCGATGGAGAACGTGACGCTGGGAAACGGCTCGGACGATCTTTTGAATTTCGCCTTTATGGCCTACGGCGACGCGGGCATGGCGTATGCGGATATCAGCTATGGCTTCAATGCGGTGTTTGCGGACAAGCTGGGGGTCAAAAGCGAGATCGTCCCGCTGAAAGCCGACCTCACCATCGACCCGGCGGACTATTGCGGCCTTGGCATGAGTATCCTCATCGACAACCCCAACGCGCCCACGGGCGAAGCGCTTTCCCGCAAGGCGGTGGAGCGCGTCATCGCGGGCAATCCGGACAACATGGTCATTGTGGACGAGGCGTATGTGGACTTTGGCGCGGAAAGCTGCGTGCCGCTTACGAAAAAATACGATAATCTGCTCGTCATCCAGACCTTCTCCAAATCCCGCGCGCTTGCGGGGGCGCGGCTGGGCTTCGCCATCGGCTGCAAGGACGTGATCGCGGATATGGAGCTTCTAAGAAACAGCACCAATCCCTATAACATCAACCGCCTTACGCTATCAATCGGCGAAGCGGCGCTTTGCGACCCCGCCTATCTGGAACAGTGCACGCAAACCATCATGGAAAATCGCGCCTATACGGCGGAAGCGCTAAAGGGCATGGGATTCAGCATGACAAACTCGCTTGCGAACTTCCTTTTTGTCAAGCACAGTGAGATCGGCGGCTTGGAGCTTTATCAAAAGCTCAAGGAAAAGGGCGTGCTCGTCAGGCACTTTGAAAAGGAGCGCATAAGGGAGTATAATCGTATCACCATAGGCAATCGGCAGCAGATGGATGTGCTGCTGGGCAGGATCACCGAGATCATCAACGAACGGAGGGCATGCGCATGCGGCAGGGAAGCGTAAAACGGACGACGGCGGAAACGGATATCGAATTGCAATTGAATCTTGACGGCACGGGCAAGGCACAGATCGATACGGGCGTGGGTTTTTTAGACCATATGCTCACGCTGCTCTCACGCCATGGAAGATTTGACCTTGCGGTGTCCTGCAAGGGCGACGTATATGTGGACGATCATCATTCCGTGGAGGATATCGGCATCTGCCTTGGCACGGCGTTTTCTAAAGCCGTGGGGGACGCGCGCGGTATCAAGCGGTATGGCAGCATGCTGCTTCCCATGGATGAAGCGCTGCTGCTTTGCGCCGTGGATATTTCGGGGCGCGGCATGCTCGTGATGGATATGCCGATGACCGCACAGAAGGTCGGCACGTTTGATACGGAGCTTGTGAAGGAATTCCTGCTGGCGTTCGTGCGAAGCGCCAACGTCACCCTGCATGTGCGAAAGCTTGCGGGGGAGAACGCGCACCATATCATCGAGGCGTGCTTTAAGGCGCTCGGGCGGGCTTTATGCGAGGCCGTAGCCATCCAAGCGGCGTATGCGGATGAAATCCCGTCCACGAAAGGCGTATTATGAAGATAGCGATCGTAGATTACGGCGTGGGCAACCTGTTTTCCCTTTGCTCCTCCTTTCGCGCGATCGGCGCCGACACGGTGGTGACGGGGGACGCGGCGGCCTTGCGTTGTGCCGACAAGATCGTCCTGCCCGGCGTGGGGGCGTTTGCGGACGCGGCGAAAAAGCTGCGCGCGGGCGGCTTGGATCAAGTGCTCATCGGGGAAGCGAACAGGGACAAGCCGCTTTTAGGCATCTGCCTAGGCATGCAGCTGCTGCTCCAAAAAAGCTTTGAATACGGCGAGCATGACGGGCTTGGCCTCATAAGCGGGAACGTGGCGGGCATCGCGCCCATGGTGGGGGATAGGAAAATTCCCCATATCGGCTGGAACGCGCTGCTGTTTTCCACCCCCAAGCATCCGCTTTTCCAAAACACCAAGGAGGGCGACTGCGTATACTTCGTCCATTCCTACGCGGCGGTGGATTGTGAGCAAAGCATCATCGCCCGCGCGGAATACGGGGCGCTATTGACCGCCGCCGTGGCGCGGGACAACGTGATGGGCGTGCAGTTCCATCCGGAAAAAAGCGGCGAGGTGGGCTTAAACATCCTGCGCGCCTTCTGCGCGCTGTAAGGGGGACAGACTATGCTGATCTTACCGGCGATCGATCTGTACGGCGGGTGCGCCGTGCGGCTGAAGCAGGGCGATTACGCCCAACGAACCGTTTACAGCGATTCCCCTTGGGCGGTGGCGGCAGGCTTTTCTAAGGCGGGCGCTATGTGGCTGCATATCGTGGACTTGGACGGCGCCAAGGAGGGCACGACGGCAAACCTTGGCACGATCGAGCGCATCGTAAACGAAACGCCCATGCAGGTGGAGGTGGGCGGCGGCATACGGAGCCTTGCTACCGTGCGCGCGTATCTTTCCATGGGCGTAAAGCGGGTGATATTGGGCACGGCGGCAGTGACCGATCCCGCGTTTTTGCAGGCGGCACTGGACGCATATGGTTCCGCTGTGGCCGTGGGCGTGGACGTGCGGGAGGGGCTTGTTTCCATCAAGGGCTGGACGGAGCAGAGCGGACTAACGCTGGACGCGTTTTTAGAGAAGCTGCAAAGCATGGGCGTTTCCACCGTCATTTGCACGGATATTTCCAAGGACGGCATGATGGGCGGAAGCAATACGGCGCTGTACACGAGATTATCCAAGGCATATAGCATGGATCTGATTGCTTCGGGCGGCGTGTCAAGCCTGGCGGATATCAGCAGCCTTGCGGCACTCGGCCTTTATGGCGCGATCGTGGGCAAGGCGCTCTATACGGGCGATTTGGATTTGGCGGCGGCGATAGCGGCCGCGAAGGAGGGATAGCATGGTCACAAAACGCATCATTCCCTGTCTGGACGTGCGAAACGGGCGGGTGGTCAAGGGCGTGAACTTTGAAGGGCTCAACGATGTCGCGTCGCCCTTGGAGCTCGCTTCCTTTTATAGCCAAAACGGCGCGGACGAGCTGGTATTCTATGATATCACGGCCTCTGCGGAGGGACGGCAGCTTTTTACCGACGCGCTCAAAGAGGTGGCGAGCCAGATATTCATCCCGCTTACCGTGGGCGGCGGCATCAACAGCCTTGACGACTTTGACCGCGTGCTCAAGTGCGGCGCGGACAAGGTGAGCGTCAATTCCGGCGCGATTAAGAACCCCGCGCTCATCGGCGAGGCCGCCAAGCGCTACGGCGACCAGTGTGTGGTGCTCTCCGCCGATATCAAGCGCGTAAACGGGGCGTTCCATGTGTTTGCAAAGGGCGGGCGCGAGGATACCGGCATGGAAGCGATCGATTGGATACGCAAAGGCGTGGATAACGGCGCGGGCGAGATCGTGGTCAACAGCATCGATACCGACGGCGTGAAGAAGGGCTTTGACATCGAGATGCTGCGCGCCGTGTGCGACGCGGTATCCGTGCCCGTGATCGCGTCGGGGGGTGCTGGATGCAAGGCGGATTTTGTGACGCTGTTTGAAACGCTCCCCAAGGTGGACGCTGGCCTTGCCGCCTCCATCTTCCACTTTGGCGAGGTGGAGATCAGGGATTTGAAGCGGACGCTCCGCGACGCGGGCGTGATCGTGAGATTATAGAGGAAAAGACCATAGGAGGAAGCATGCTCAATATCGACGAACTGAAATTTGACGAAAAGGGTTTGATCCCCGCTATCGTGACGGACGCGGATACGGGCAAGGTGCTGACCCTTGCCTATATGAACCGGGAGAGCCTTGGCATCAGCATGGAGGAAGGCCGCACCTGCTTTTATTCCCGCTCGCGCCAAACGCTCTGGCGCAAGGGGGAGACGAGCGGCAACGTGCAGCATATCGTGGATATCACGGCGGACTGCGACCGGGACGCGCTGACGGTGCGGGTCAAAAAGGAAGGGCCGGCGTGCCATTTGGGCAACGAATCCTGCTTTGTGGATGCGCTGTATGAAAGCGATACGCTTTCCGCCTTCTCGCTTGAAGGTCTTATGACGCTGATCCAAGGGCGCAAGACCGAAAAGAAGGAAGGCTCCTACACCACCTATCTGTTTGAAAAGGGCTTGGACAAGATACTCAAGAAGGTGGGGGAGGAAGCCACCGAGGTCATTATCGCCGGCAAGGCGGAGGATAAAAAGGAGACGGTCTATGAGATCGCCGACCTTACCTACCATGTGCTGGTGCTGATGGCGCAGATGGGCATATCGCTTGAGGAGGTGGAGCGCGAGCTTGCCTCCCGCCATGTGATCGATAAAAAGGTGAAGCAGGAGAAGATGGCATGACGACGGACTGCGATCTGCATACCCACACAAGCTACAGCGACGGCACGAACTCGGTCATGCAAATGGCGGAGGCGGCGATGCATAAGGGGCTTCGCACGCTGGGCATTTCGGATCACGCGCCCGTGCCGTGGGCGAACGATTGGTGCATCGATCCCGCCCGCGTCAAAGAGGAGGGCGAGGAGATCGCGCGGGTGCGGGAAGGCTTGGGCGATAAGCTCACGCTGCTTTGGGGCGTGGAGCTTGACATGTGCAGCCAGCGGGACGACACGCCCTATGATTATGTGATCGGCTCCACGCATGAGCTGCTGCTCTCCGATACGCACCGCAGCGTGGATGAGAGCGAAAAAACCATGCTTTCCACCGTGCGCGAATACTTCGGCGGCGATTATTATGCCTATACCAAAGCCTATTTTGATACCCTTGCCGGCTGGGCGCAGCGGGATATCGACATATTGGGGCATGTGGACATCGTGACAAAATTCAATGAGGGCGGCAAACACTTTGATGAAAACGACCCCCGGTATCTGCGCCCCGCAGAGGACGCGATCGCGGCGATCGCCGCGCGGGGTCACATCTTTGAATTGAATTCGGGTGCTGTTTCAAGAGGCTACCGAAAGAGCGTGTATCCTTCCATGCAGCTTTTGCGCATGATCCGCGACCACGGCGGCCGTATACTTTTAAGCAGCGACGCGCACGCGGGCGGGGATATCGCTTTTCTGTTTGACGACATGGAGGAACGCGCCAAAGCCTGCGGCTTTACGCATGTGATGACCCCGTCGGGTAAGGGACGATCCTTTATAGAGAAAAAGCTTATTTGACCGGCAAGCGCCGGTCATTTTTCTGTTGCGGCGTAGCGAGAAAGCGCATCCTGTATGGCTTGTATCGCAAGATCGGCGCTGGGCAGCTTGACGGCGGGCAGCCCGCCCAAAGCCTCCACGAGCTGCGGCGCGGTCAGCGCGGCCGCCTCCGCGAGCGTCTTATCCTTGATAAGCTCCGTCGTCATGCTGCCCGCGGCGATGGCGGAGGAGCAGCCCTGCGCGAGGAAGGTGCAATCGGTAATGGTATCCTCGCGTACCTTGATGAACAGCACGATGCTCTCCCCCTGCGTCAAATCGCCGCCGACGCCGTACGCGTCGCAATCCTCCATTTCGCCCGCGTTGTGCGGGCGTTTGGCGTGCGCGATCACGGTGGGGGAAAAGCGCTTGTCTTGATCTTCCATATCCTGTCTCCCGCTATTTTTCAGTATGCTTATTCTATACCATCCCGCGCGAACGCGCCATAGGATATGCGCTTTGCGTCTGCAAAAGTTACACAGAGGCCGAAAATAGTTATTAGCATATGCTAATAACTATGCGGGAAAATTCTGGGGGGAATATGCGCCTTTTTGTAAATAAAGTGCGACATGTTTTCCCACGCCTTGCAATGGGACCCGCCTTTGATTAAAATAAGACGGTGGATATTTTGCAACGGATCGCGCACGCGATCAACAAAGCGATAAGACGCATGAAAAAACAGGTGATGGCAGCGTGGCAGCGTATGCGGCGGCTGTGGGCGGTCATGACGCTGCGGGGCAGGATCGTAACAGGCGGCATAGCGGTGCTCGTGCTTGCCTGCTTTGTGGCGTTTGGAATATTGTTAAGCCGGGTTTTGGATAACGAGGAGGTCAGCACAACGCCGGAGGCCACGGCGCATGTGGAGATCAGGCTCGCGCAAACGCCGCAGCCCACGCGCGACCCCGCCCTGCCCGCGCCCACGCCTACGCCGGATATAGGCTTTAGCAAGGGTGCTGAAAACGAGATCGTGCAGGTGATTCAGGAGCGCCTGATGGAGCTTGGGTATCTGGAGCTTGACGAGAGCACGCAGAAATACGGCTCCCAGACGGAAGCGGCGGTGCGCCTTTTCCAGCGACAGGTCAATTTTACGGACAGCATGGGAGAGCAGCTTGACGAGGACGGCATCTGCGGCGCGATGACGCTGCAATATCTTTTTTCCGACGACGCGCCGCATTATGTGGTTAAATTCGGCATGGAGGGCGAGGATATCACCAACATGCAGCTGCAGCTCAAGGATTTGGGCTATATCAGCGCCACGACGGGCTATTTTGGCGAAAAGACCGTCACCGCCATGAAGGAATTTCAGGGGCGCAACGGCTTATCGCAGGACGGCCTTGCGGGGGAGCGCTCTTTTGAGCTTTTGTATTCGCCCAACGCGCGCGAGAGCAAGAGCAAGGCGCAAACGGCGCGCACCAAGGCGAGTGTGAGCAAGATGATCGAGGTAGCCAAGAGCAAGCTGGGCTGCAAATACATACTCGGCAACACCGGCCCTAAAACCTTCGATTGCTCCGGCCTTGTGTACTATTGCCTCAGGGAAGCGGGCAGCAACCGCAGGAGATTGAACGCGGCGGGCTATTCGCAGGTGTCTGACTGGACCAAGATCACCAGCATGTCCAAGCTGAAAAAGGGCGATCTTATCTTCTTCTACAACAACGCCAAGACCAAGGTGGGGCATGTGGGCATCGTCGTACACAGCGGGGAGATGATCGACGCATCCAGTGCCAACGGCAAGGTCGTGCGCCGGAGCTATACGACGTCCTATTGGAAAAATCACTTTGTCTGCGGAAGGAGACCATGGTAATGAGCGTATTATTTATCAGGAACTGTCAGGCGATCGTCACCTGCGACGATCAGGATAGGGTGCTTTCTAACGCGAGCCTTTGCATCACGGACGGCATCATTACGGCGATGGGCGAAAACATCGAGCCGCCCTTCGGGGCGCGCATCATCGAGGGCGCGAACATGCTCTGCTATCCGGGTCTTATCAATACGCATCACCATCTGTATCAGATGTTTTCGCGCAATCTCCCGCAGGTGCAGAATATGGAGCTGTTTGACTGGCTCAAGACCCTGTATGAGATTTGGAAGAAGCTGGATGAACGCGTGGTGCGCTATTCTACGCTCACGGGTCTTGGGACGCTGCTCAAAAACGGCTGCACCACCTGCTTTGACCATCATTATGTATTCCCCAAGGGCAGCGGCGATCTCGTTGGCGCGCAGTTTGCGGCGGCGGGGGAGCTGGGCATGCGCATGGTGTGCGCACGGGGCAGCATGGATCTATCCAAGAAGGACGGCGGCCTGCCGCCCGATTCCGTGGTGCAGACCGTGGACGAGATCATGAAGGACAGCGAGCGCGTGATCGACGCATACCATGACGCGTCCTTTGGTTCCATGCAGCAGGTCGTGCTTGCGCCCTGCTCGCCCTTTTCCGTATCCGCAGCGCTTCTTTCCCAAAGCGCCCTGCTTGCCCGGCAAAAGGGCGTGCGGCTGCACACGCACCTTTGCGAAACCAAGGATGAGGAAAACTTCACGCTGCAAAAATGCGGCCTGCGCCCTCTTGCGTATATGGAATCGCTGGGCTGGACGGGCAAGGACGTGTGGTATGCGCACGGCATCCACTTCAACGACGAGGAGCTTCGCCTGCTTGCCAAAACCCAGACGGGTGTGGCGCATTGCCCCGCTTCCAACATGAAGCTTAGCTCCGGCGTGGCGCGCATACCCGATATGCTTTCGCTGGGCGTACCCGTGGGGCTTGCCGTGGACGGCAGCGCCAGCAACGACGGCAGCAGCATGCTGGAGGAAATGCGCGTATGCTTCCTTTTGCACCGGCTTACCTATGGCGAAAAAGCGCCTTCGGGCTACGACGTGCTCAAGATGGCGACGCGCGGCAGCGCAAGGCTGTTGGGACGCACCGATATCGGCAGCCTGGAAACGGGCAAGTGCGGCGATCTGTTCCTTGTGGACGCAAGGCGCATCGAGCTTGCGGGTGCGGCGTTTGACCCCAAATCCATGCTCGCCACCGTCGGCGTGCACGGTGTGGATTATACGGTGGTGCAGGGACACGTCTGCGTCAACGAGGGGAGGCTCACCAACATGAGCGAGGAGACCATCGCCCGCGACGCGGCGAAGGTCGTGGAGAAGTATTTAAGCTGAATACAGCATAAAACCCATAAGACTCATTCGTCCGCATCGGCTTTGCCGGTGCGGACGTTAGTAAATCAAAAAATCATGGGGGATTCGGGAGCCAAAGCCCCCGGAGGTTCTATTCGTGAGCGGCGACATGTGCGCCGCGAACCGTGCGTTCTCGAAAAGCGTGGCGTTAGCCACCTTTTCGATGTGTTGCCAGCTTTTTTGAAGCGCGTATGCGCCTACCCTGCCTCATTGCTCGTATCGTTGCACTTGGTTGCGCCCTCCGGCACGCTTACCGTGGCGGGGTCGCCCGTGCCTACGGTGATCTCTGCCACATTGCCGCGATATTTGTCCGTATACAGGAGGGTGGAATCCTCCAAGCTGCCGTCCACATACTTATCCCGGTAGACCTCGGCGGTATAGCCGTCGTGACGGGCGACAGTCTGCAATTCGTACCCTTGGGGCACCTTGTCGCTGTAGGTGAAGCGCGTATCCGTGCGTTCGTTGGTATCCACCAGCTCGCTGCGGCACTCATAGGTGACGCCGCTGGGCAGGGGCTTGCCGTAGAGGGAGACCGTGACGGTGCTGTAGCGGTCGCCATCCGGCTTTACATAGGCGAAGATGTAGAGCGGCGCGCCCGTATCGTTGATGAATTTGAGATCGATGCCGGCGGAATCCACCGTGGCGTCCAAGCCCTTGTCCACATAATCGGAGGGGATGGAGTGCGCCTTTCGATCCGTCACGGCGATGTTGGCGCGCAAGAGCGCATTGTAAAGCGTGGTGGAAACCTGACAGATGCCGCCGCCCGCCTGCAGGGAGTATTCCTTGCCGCCGGTGATGCCGTTGGCCTCCTTCCAGCCGCCGTCCACGGTGCGTAGCCCCACATAGCCGTTGAAGCTGAATTCCTCGTTGGGCGGCACCACGCAGGTGTTGAGTATCTCCACGGCCTTGCGGATGTTGAAAACCCGGTTGGCGATGGTCTCTACGGATTCGCTGTCACGAAAGCGCGTGGTATAGGTGGCGATGCGCTGGGTGTTTTCTTGGATGAAGGCCGTGGTCATGGTGGGGGAAACGTCCTTCATCACGGGCGCAAGCTCGCACTGGAAATCCCTTGCAGCAAGGCGAAGCTGGATCGCCGCCGCCGTAGCCTCCACGTCCATCACGGTGCCGGGCTGCCCTTCAAACACCTCGAAGCGCTGCACGTTGTTTTCGTTCAAACGCGCCTGCGCGTAGGGTTCTACCGGCGGCGTGCCCACGGCGTCGCTGATGGCGGAAAGCCGCTCCTGCAACACCGTGTCGCTGGCGGATACGGTCAGCGTCAGGCTGCCGGAAGCGCCCTGATCGTAAATTTTATCAAGAATCTGCTCAAGATCCGTGTCCGCCTCGATAAAGGCGGGGGTGAGCCGCAGCTCCGTTTCGCCCTCCTTGACGAGCATGTCGATGGAGGCGAGCAGCGTGGTGGCGGCGGGCTTAAGCTGGGATAACGCCTGTTCGCGGGAAAGACCCGTGACGTCTATGCCCTCCACGCTTACGCTGCCGCCGGCTTGCGCTGTGGCGGGCGTATCGGTGGAGGTGAAAAATTCCTTGACCTCCGCGTCCTTGATCAGCAGGATCATGGTGATCAGCAGCGCGGGGATGAGAAGGATGGGAAGCAAACGCAGAAGCTTGCGCGGGTCTTTGAGCTTAAAGCGCGCGCTGCTCTTTTTTGAGGAGCTCGTGCGTTTGGCGCCGCTTTTGTGCGGCGTGCCCTTTGCGACGGTGCGCTTTGCCGCAGGCGCGCGCTTGGCCGAGGATGTGCCGCGCGTGCCGCCCGTACGGCTGCCGCCTGTCTTTGCGCCGCTCTTTTTTGCGGTATTCCGTTGTGCTGGTTTCTTTGTTGTGGCCATACACTTGTATTATAACACGGCGCGCCAAATTTTCCATATCGTATTTACGCGACGTGCGTCGTTGCGCCGTTGCCACTTGTGGCGGAACGCGAAAGCATGTAAAATACCAGAGAGGGCAGCAGCCCTAAACAAAACGGCGGTGATGGGATGCGGGATACTTACACAAGGCATGTGCGCGTTTACGAGGGAATCCGGCCTTTGGTCGCGCCCCTTTTTTGCCGCCTCCTTCGCTTTAGCCCCACCATGCTGCCGGCGGATGTGCAGACGCCCTTTTTGCTTGTATCCAATCACAATACCGATCTTGACCCCGTGCTTTTGGGCGCAAGCTATAAAAAGCATATGTATTTTGTCGCAAGCGAGCATGCCTTGCGCGGCGGCATAGGCGCGTATCTTCTCAAAAAGCTCTTTGCGCCCATCGCGCGGCAAAAGGGCGGCACGGACGCGCTTGCCGCCATGCAGATCCTCCGCAAGCTGCGCGGCGGGGCGAATGTCGCGCTTTTTGCCGAGGGCAATCGCTCCTTTGACGGCCTTACGGAGCCTATGTTCACCGCCACCGGCAAGATGGTCAAGGCCGCGCGCTGCGCGCTTGTGACCTATAAGCTGGAGGGCGGGTATTTTACCTCCCCGCGTTGGTCAAAATCCCTGCGCCGGGGTCGCATGAAGGGCTATCCCGTCCACATTTACACGCGGGAGCAGCTCGCAAGCATGACGGCGGAGCAGATCAACGCCTGCATCGAGGCGGATCTTTATGAAAACGCCTATGCGCGGCAGGAAACGGAGCATATCCGCTTTAAAGGCCGCGATCTTGCGGAATATCTTGAAACGGCGCTGTTTCTTTGTCCCCGCTGCGGCAAGGTGGGGACGCTCAAAAGCAAGGGCGATCGCTTTTTCTGCACCTGCGGGCTTTTGGCCGTATATGACGAAGAAGGACGGCTTTCCGGCGCGCCGTATGAAACGGTGCTGGCGTGGGACGCGTGGCAAAAGGCGCAGCTGCCCGCCCTGCTGCAAGGAAGCGCGCCCTTTTTTGAGGATGCGGGCGTTACGCTCTTGCAGATCACAGCGGGGGGCGCTGTGCGCAAGGACGGCGGCGCGCTTTGCATGTGCGCGGACGGCATCGGCATAGGGGATACGCGCATGCCGCTTGCAAGGATCGCGGATATGGCGCTTGTGGGGCGTGGGCGTATCGTGTTAACATGGGACGACGGGCATTACGAGCTGCGAGGGAAAAAGGATTTTTGCGGGCGCAAGTATCTTTTGATGTTTCGGCATCTCAAGGGCATCCTGTAGAGCGGAGAGGTGGACGGTATGGATTATTCTTCGGCGAACGTTTCCTTATGGAAGCTGATCATACAGCTTGGCGTGATCGCGGCGGCGGTGCTCGTGTCAAACGGGCTTCGGCGCAAGCTTGCCTTTGTGCGCAAAAGCCTCATGCCCACGGCGGTCATCGCGGGCTTTTTACTGCTGCTGCTCCGCACGACGGGCGTTTTGCAGTTGGACACGGCGATGCTGGAAATGCTCACCTATCACGGCCTTGCGATCGGCTTTATCGCCATGTCCCTTCGCATACCGCGCGGCAACGAGAAGGCGAAGGATCTGGTGGCGCCCAAAAGCGGCATGATCATCGTGTGCTGCTATTTGATACAGGGTATCGCAGGGCTGCTTATCACGCTGTTTCTTGCCTACACCTTTATGCCGGGTCTTTTTAAGGCGGCGGGCGTTTTGCTGCCCATGGGCTATGGGCAGGGGCCGGGGCAGGCGAACAATATCGGCTCCACCTATGAGGCGCTGGGCTTTGCGGGCGGGCGCTCCTTTGGCCTTGCGATCGCCGCGTCGGGCTATCTTTGCGCCTGCATCGTGGGCGTGGCGTATCTGAACGTTTTGGCGCGAAGGGGCAAGGTGCGCGGCAGCGCGCAGAGCTTTGCGGACGCGGTCACGGTGGACACCTTTCAGGATATGGGCGAGGTGCCCATTTCGGAATCCATCGACAGGCTTTCCCTGCAAATGGCCATGGTTTGCATGGTCTATCTTCTGACCTATTTTGTTACGATGGGTCTGTGCGCGCTGGTGGAGCGGGCGCTCCCCGGCATGGCCGATATGCTCTCTACACTCCTTTGGGGCTTTAACTTCATCGTGGGCTCCGCGCTTGCGATCCTGTTAAGGCAGTTCATCAAGGCGCTGACCAAGGGGCGCGTCATCACCCGGCAGTATCAGAACAACTATCTTCTTAGCCGCATCAGCGGCCTGTGCTTTGACGTGATGATCGTGGCGGGCATCGCCTCCATCGATATAGGCGATCTGACGGGTCTTTGGGTTCCCTTTGCGCTGCTGTCCCTTGCGGGCGGCGTGATAACGCTGCTGTTGCTGCAGCGTTTGTGTAAGAAGGTCTATCCCGATTACTACTATGAGGGTTTGATGTCCATGTATGGCATGATGACGGGCACGATCAGCTCCGGCGTGCTGTTGCTGCGCGAGATCGATCCGCAGCTTGATACGCCCGCCGCCAACAACCTGATACTTGGCAGCAGCTTTGCGATCCTGTTCGCGCTTCCCGTGCTGCTGCTGGTGAGCCTGGCGCCCAAGGCGCCGTGGATCACGCTGCTGCTGATGGCGGTGTATTTCACGCTTCTTATGCTGTGCATCTATAGATGGAAGCCGCGCAAACGGTAAACATCCGCGAGGGTCATGCATCGCAACGGGCATACCGGCGTTCTGTTTATCATTTGCAGCGCTGGTGGTATATCCTTGCATTGTCACAGGTTGTTCAGTTGTCTTTTGGCGCGGATATTGCTATACTATAGGCTATGAAATCATGGCTTGCAACATTTTTGCGGCGTTGCCTTCTGCTTTGGCGCCGCATTACAAAAAGAACGCACGCAGCAAGCGCGCGCTTCGCCCAACGCGGCGGCATGCGCGGCTGGTTTTTGCGATTGCTGCAAAAGCTGCGCAGGCGCGACCCCGCGGCTCTCATCGGCTGCGGCGCCGTGCTTTTGTTGCTCGTTGCGACCCCTGTTATATTGCTTCTCTCCGGCGATAAGGAGGAAGCGTCCGCGGAACCGGCGCTTGTGCGCATGGAGGAGTTTGCGGAGGGCGTGGTGGATCTTTCCATTCCCAAACCCTCGCCCAGCCCCACGCCCGTGCCCACGCCCAAGCAGTTTGCGCGCGATGTGGAGGGCAAAGAGGTCAGCGCCATCCAGATGCGCCTGATGGAGCTAAACTACATGGATTACGACGAGCCCACCGAGCTCTACGGCCCTTATACCGAGGATGCGGTGATGCGCTTTGAGCGCACCAACGGCCTGCCGGTGGACGGGCTTCTTACGATGGCGGAATATAACCTTCTTATGTCGGCAGAGGCTGCGCCCTATCAGGTGATGCTGGGCGTATCCGGCACGGACATCAAGGAATTGCAGACACGATTGATCGACCTTGGGTATTTGGACGAGGGTAACGTCACGGGTTATTTTGGCGATGTGACGGAGGAAGCCGTGCAAAAATTCCAGGCGCGCAATCATCTTGCCGTGGACGGCATGGTAGGGGAGGGCACCTATGAGGCGCTCTACAGCGAGGAGGCGGTGGCGCAGGCGCTGACCTACGGCGAAAAGAGCGAGGCGGTGCAGAAGATACAGGAGCGCTTGGCGCGCCTTGGGTATCTCCTGACGGAGCCGGACGGCAATTTCGGCAAGGATACCGTGGCGGCCGTGAAGCTGTTTCAATCCAAGAACGGCCTGATCGCGGACGGCTACGTCGGCCCCTCCACCAAGGCGGAGCTTTTTTCGAGCGGTGCGCAGCCCAACGCCCTGTCCATCGGCGATTCGGGCGATTCCGTGAGCAGGATACAGCGCAAGCTCGTCGATCTCGGATATTTGAAAAAAGCGACGGGCTATTACGGCAGCGATACGGAATACGCCGTGAAGGCCTTCCAGAAGCGAAACGGCCTGACGGGGGATGGCAAGGCGGGCAGAAAGACCATCGCCGCCATCACCGCGGACGATCCGCACGGCCCCTCCTCCAGCTACAAGCTGCCCGGCGCGAGCAGCAGCAGCTCGGGCGGCAGCTCCTCAAACAGCGGCGGCAGCGGCAGCGGTTCGGGCAGCACCGGCAGCTCCTCGAATGCCGGCAGCGCAAGCACCACGGGCAGCCTGGATACGCTCATCTCCGTGGCGCTCTCCAAGAAGGGCAGCAAGTATGTTACGGGCGCAAAGGGACCCAATACCTTCGATTGCTCCGGCTTTGTGTACTGGTGCTTGAATCAGGCGGGCGTCAAGCAGGGCTATATGACCAGCAAGACGTGGCGCTCCGCGTCCAAGTATAACAAGATCAGCTCCATGGGCGATGTGCGTAAGGGCGATATCATGGTGTTCCGCATGTCCTCCTCCAAGGGACATGTCTCCATTGCGCTGGACAACAGCAGCATGGTGCACGCGGGCTCCACCAAGGGCTGCGTATATTCCAGCAGCTTCCGAACGGATTATTGGGAGAAATATTTCTACTGCGCGTACCGCATCTTCTAAGCGTGCAGCGCGCTTGCGAAAGTATGACCGCATAAAAAAACGGCCTTCGCACAAACTAGGCTTGCGCCCAAACGCGCAAATCTAATCTGTACGGAGGTCATCTTTTATGTCCAGCACCAACAAGGGCAACCAAACCATCGGCTGCAACGTGCGCAGCTGCGCCCACTTCGACGGCAGCGAAAACATGTGCAAGCTCCACAGCATCAACGTCGAGCCCATGGAGGGCTGCCACAACGGCAAGGCGTGCGACGAGAGCATGTGCGGCAGCTACAAATGCCAGAACGAGATCTAAGCTGCGGATTCGGAAAAGGACTGGCTTGCGGCCAGTCCTTTGCTTATCGAGAAAGGTCATTCGACTCTACACATTCTTTTCCATGAGCCACTCCGCGATATCTTCGGCCATTTCACCGCCTAAGCTTTGCACGGCGTTCGCCATGTCCGCGCTGTTGTAGCGCGCGCCTGTAAGCGCCGGAGAGAGGCTTCGGATGAACGCCTCGTCCATGGCGTCGGAAAAGACCCGCGCCTCCGTGATCCTGCCCTTTTGCATGGTGAGCAGCAGCTCCACGCCGCCCCATGCAAAGCGTGTGGAGAGTGATGCGTCAAAGCTTGGCGAGGCGCCGCAGCGCCATTCCCAGCTTTGGTGACGCGCCTGCGCCGCGGCGAGCGCGGCCTGGGGAAGCGCTGCTTCCTCCAGCGTCGCATAGGCGCCGTATTCCCGTAAAAAGGCTTCCGTGAGCGCCTGTGCCATCATGTCTATCGTAAGATCGTTTCGCAGCTCCTTCAAATTGCATACGCGGGCGCGCACGCTGTCCACACCCTTGGCGCGCAGCTTATCCGGGGAAGGAGAGAGGTATTTGCCCAGCTTTTGCATGTCCACGTCGATAAGCAGCGTGCCGTGGTGCAGGTCTGTCGTGTGCGTGTGGCGAAAGGCGTTGCCGGAAAACTTGGCGCCGTCCGCCGTGACGATGTCGTTGCGGCCGGTAAACGCGGCGGGTATCCCCAGCGCGTTCACGGCGGCCGTGATCACGCCAAGCTGCCGGGTCTGGTCATAGAGCGCCTTGGTGGTGATAAAGGTGAAGTTGAGATTGCCCACGTCATGGAATACGGCCCCGCCGCCGCTCATGCGCCGCACCTGCGTGCCGCCGTCATGCGCAAGCTCGGAAAGCCTGCATTCCTTCCATGCGTTTTGGTTGCGGCCGATCACCACGGTGTTTTGGTTGCGCCATAGATACAGCGCCACACCCTGCCGGTGCACGTCAAAAAGCGTATCCTCCAACGCCAGATTGTGGCATGGATCGAGAGACGGGGTACGGATCAAAGCATTTTCACACATAAAAATATCATAAAACAAACCCAAGGCAGGCGCAACATTGATTTGAGAGACATGACCTGTTATAATAAAAATACGACTATACCCTTATGAATAAAGAGGTGTCACGGTGAGCGCTTATTTAGACGAAAACGAACTGTATCTCTTCAACGAAGGTAAAAATGCGTATGCCTACCGTGCGCTGGGGTGCCACAGGGTAAGGATGGACGGCTATGACGCCTTCCGTTTCGCGGTTTGGGCGCCGAACGCCGAAAGCGTTAGCGTTGTGGGCAGCTTCAATAACTGGGATCCGCAGGCCGATCCCATGCACCTGTGCGGCACCACGGGCGTTTGGGAGGTTCATATCGGTATCGCGCATATCGGGGATCTATATAAATATGCCATTCGCACCTATGACGGGGATCTGCTCTATAAAGCCGACCCCTTTGCCTTCTACAGTCAGGAGCGTCCCGCCACGGCCTCTGTTATTTGGGATATCAGCGGCTACGCGTGGCAGGATGACGCGCATATGCTGGAACGGGAGCACGAGGCGTTTTACAACCAGCCCGTCAACATCTATGAGGTGCATGTAGGCTCATGGAACGTCGGCCTTCACTATGAGGAGCTGGCGGAGCAGCTGGTGCGCTATGTCAAGGATATGGGCTACACGCACATCGAATTCATGCCGCTGATGGAATACCCGCTGGACGACAGCTGGGGGTATCAGGTGACGGGTTATTATGCCATCACCTCCCGCTACGGCACGCCGCAGCAGTTTAAATATCTGGTGGATTGCTGCCACAGGGCGGGGCTGTATGTCATCATGGACTGGGTGCCCGCACATTTCCCGAAGGACGAACAGGGCTTGCGCCTCTTTGACGGCACGCCTATCTATGAAAGCGCCGATCCGCGCCGCAGCGAACAGAAGCAGTGGGGTACGGTGCTTTTCGATTACAGCCGCACCGAGGTGCAAAGCTTCCTGATCTCCAACGCTGTATTCTTCCTTAAGGAATATCATATCGACGGCCTGCGCGTGGACGCGGTAAGCTGCATGCTGTATCTTGACTATGGCAGAAAGAGCGGTGAATGGACGCCCAACATCTACGGCGGCAAGGAAAATCTGGACGCGATCGCGCTGTTCCAGAACCTTGCGGAGGCCGTGCGCAGGGAATGCCCGGGCGCTATCTTGATCGCGGAGGAGAGCACGGCCTTCCCGCTGGTTACGGCGTGGCCGGATCGCGGCGGGCTGGGCTTTGATTTTAAGTGGAACATGGGCTTTATGAACGATACGCTGGCCTATATGAGCATGGACAGCCTCTTTAGAAAGAACCATCACGATAAGCTTACCTTCTCCATGTGCTATGCGTTTAGCGAAAACCATGTGCTGCCCTTCTCCCACGACGAGGTGGTGCATGGCAAATGCTCGCTGATCAACCGCATGCCGGGGCCTTATGAGGATCAATTCCGGCAGATGCGCCTTTTGATGATGTATCAATTCGGGCATCCGGGCAAGAAGCTCAACTTTATGGGCAACGAGATCGCCCAGTTTATCGAGTGGGATTTCAGACAATCCTTGGACTGGTTCCTGCTTGGCTACCCCGCCCACGCGGATTTCCAGCGCTTTATGCGCTCGCTCAATCATTTCTATGTGGATACGCCTGCCCTTTGGGAGCGGGACACGAACTGGGGCGGGTTTGAGTGGCTGAGCGTGGACGATGCGCTGCACAGCGTCATCGCCTTTATGCGCCGGGATGAGGAGGAGCACGAGCTGCTTTGCGCCTTCAACTTTACGCCTGTGGATCATGAAGGCTATCGGCTGTATCTGCATGGCCCGTGCAGGCTTACCAAAGCCATGTCCGGCGTCGATTCGCGTTCGTTAACGCTGGAATCCGAGGAGGATGATCTGGGCGATTATTATGTCGATGTGCCGCTTTGGTCCTACG
>JAUNJX010000076.1 GCA_030533005.1 Clostridia bacterium
CGTTGGCGGCCTGCAGCTCCTCATTGACGCAATCCTGCTCCGCCACGCTTTTGTCCAGCTGACCCTGCACGTCGGCAAGCGTCTGCTCCAAGTCCGTGATGCGCTGCGACGCAACGCTGTCGATATCGTAGGCGACAGCGTCCTCATCCTCGCCCTGCGTACCCCTTTCGGCAAAGACGATGGCGTAAAGATTTTCCCCGTCGGCTCTCCTGCTGACAGGCATGACGGTCAGGTCGATCGCGGTTTTGCCGTTTTCGCCCGCAAAGCGGATGTCCCTGTATTGTATCTTGCGCTTTTTCTCGCGCGACTCCTTCAAAAGCGTAGAAACGGGAATCTTGAGCCCCTCCGTGATCAGATCGAAAAGGTTGTTGGAATACCGTCCCAGCGGCAGGTGGACGAAGTTGGAGATGCTGCCGTAGGTATGCACCAGCTCGTTCTTCTCATTGAGCACGATGCAGCCGGGCAGGAATTGCTCCAGCAGCTTGGTATCGATGGTCGCCTCCTCATTATATCCCAGCTCGCCGCGGGCGGGCGGGCGCGGGAAGCCCACGTCGGAATCCCCCACAAATTCGTCGTCCAAATAGGTCGTCTGCAAATAGGGCACCTTTTTGGCGCCGGGGATCTTCGCGTCGCTGCGGTGGGTAAATATCTTGGCGGCGGCGTCCACAACGGGAAACGCATCCGTGTAGGAGCCGATCGCCTCGGACTTTCCAAGAAAGAGATAGCCGCCGTCCTTCAAGGACTGATGGAATATGGCAAAGAGATCGTTTTGCAAAACGGGTTGGAAATAGATCAGCATGTTGCGGCACAAAATCAGATCCAGCTTGCCAAAAGGCGGATCCTGAAATACATTATGCGGCGAAAACACGATCATCTTGCGGATATCGCGGTTGACGGTATAGGTGTTGTTCCTGCGGGTGAAATAGCGGCTCAGGCGGGCGGGAGACACGGCGTCCACGATATTGTCCCCGTATACGCCTTTCCCCGCCGTATTGATCGCCTCCACATCCAGATCCGTCGCAAATATCTTGACGGTGCGCTTCACCTTGAACGCCTCCATCACCTCGCTGAACAAAATCGCAAGAGAATACGCCTCCTCGCCCGTGGAGCACCCGGCCGACCAGACGCGGATGGGCTCCTCTGGCGTGCTGTGACGGATGATATCCGGCAGCACCTTTTCCTTGAGGCGCTGGAAAAAGTCGGGGTCGCGGAAAAAGTTGGTCACGCCGATCAGGACTTCTTTGGAAAGGATACGAACCTCCTCGGGCGATTCATACAAAAACGCCACATAATCCGAAAGTTCTTCCTTGCGGGTAAGCATCATGCGCCGCTCCATCCGGCGCAGGATGGTGGTTTGCTTATAGTGCGTGAAATTGACGTTGCTGACCTTCTTCAAGATCAAATAGACCTTTTTCATCAGCTCCGCGTCGATCTCCTGCTCTTTTTTCACCTGTGTAAGCCCACCGGTGAGTCCCGTGATATGCTTAAGCTCAAGGGCGATCTCCTCGGGCAATATCTGCGCGTCCACAAGGCCTGTGCGCATGGCGCTTCTTGGCATGCCGTCGAACTTGGAGCTGCCCAAATCCTGCACGATGACCATGCCGTCGTTTTCCTTGATGGCCTTAATGCCGTTTGTGCCGTCGGAGCCCGTGCCGGAAAGCACGATGGCGATCGCGCGCGCCCCCGCCTCCTCGGCAAGCGAACGGAAAAAGATATCGATAGGCAGGTTCAGCTCTTTGGGAATCTGGTTGGTCAGCTGCAGCGTGCCGGTTTCCACGCGCATGTTTTTGCCCGGCTGGATCACATAGACCTTGTTCGCCTCCAGCTTCATGCCGTTTTCGGCCTGCACGACGGGCATATCCGTATATTTCCCCAGTATCTCGCCCAAAAGGCTTTTATAATCGGGAGAAAGATGCTGCACGATGATATAGGGGCATCCCGTGTTGGCCGGCAGGGCGCTAAGCAGCTTTTGCAGCGCCTCCAAGCCGCCTGCGGATGCGCCTATACCGATGATATACTTGAATTCCGCGCCGTTGGTTTCCGCTTTCATGATTCCTTCTCCTCGCCTGTCTGCATGAAGTTTTGACGGATCGCGTCCGTGATGTCCCGATAGCTGCTGTTGACCTGCGCCATGCAGCCGCCGATCTCTCTGGTGCGGCCGCCGCGTATCAGCACCACAAGCTGCCCCGTCGCGTGCATCAGCGGGATAAAGCCCATATTGCCGGCCAAGCCCTTCATCGCGTGCGCCGCCGTAAAAGCTTCATCCCAAGCCTGATTTTTTATGGCCGTATTCAGCTCCGCCATCGTCGGGTCATACAGGAATCTGTCAAGGCAGGACACATATAGCTCCTCATCACCGTAAAAACGCTTCATAACGCCGGACAGATCAGTCTCCCGCAAAGACAGCGCATGCCTCTGTTGCTCATTCATATATTGGCTTTCCCCCTTGCCTCTATATTTTTTTCAAACCGTCTTATACGTCGGCCGCCGCCGGGATAAGGCGAAGCTATAGCAATATGGATTTAGTCTTGTTTACAGAAAATAGTATACGGCATAAATCGCGTTATCGGCAATCAAAAAATACGTTTGGCCGCCTGCCCGTGTTTGTACCGCCCTATTCCCATACCAGCGTGATGCGCCCGTCTTTGGCCGGCGAGATCGTGCCCGCGGCGCGAAGCTTTGCAAGCATATGCGCCTCCCATGTGCCCTCGAAGCTTTCAAGGGTTTCTGTGATATAGGCTTCGTCCACCGTACCCTCCCAAATCGCCACGGTATAGAGTTTTTCCATTTCCAGCGGCGCGCCGTCCGCCAGCGTTACGGAAAGGTATTTTTCGCCCAGCGGATTCCACGGCGCCACGGAGCACCTTAGACCCGAAAAAGCGTATAGGCTGTCCGTCACGCCTTCGTTCCCCACGGGATGGTTCAACGCGTCCAGTATTTGCTGCCCGCTCATGGAGACCTTGACGAGCTTGGAATCGTTGGCCAGCGAACGCGGCAGCAGCGTATTGACATGCGCTTCCGTCAAATCGCCCGCAAATATGCGCATCAGATTGCCGCGATACGCCACGCCATGATTGATGAGGCCGATATCCGCCCCCGCCCTTTCGCGGTACATGTCCGCGATAAAGCAGGAGGTCTCCAGCGACGTGAAGCGCTCGTTAGCCGTGGCAATGGCCTCCGGCAGTTCTGTTTTCGCTTCTTCAGCGGGTATAAAGGGCGCTGCATCCACGGCGGCAATACATTCCGCCGCCGTCTTTTCCCCCTTGACCATGGCAAGTGCGTCGTCATGGAGGGATAGACCCTTTTTCACAACTGCGCCCTTGAAGTTCACCTCTGTAAATAAACGGCCCTGCTCGATGGTAGGCTCGAGTGCGGCAATCTTGTCCGCGTGCTTGGTGACAACGCCCTTGACGCTGCTGACCATCAGGGAATCTCCGATATAGGCCTGCTGGCCCTCGGGCGAACTAAAAAACGCAAGAAAACGGTCGATCGCGTCCTTCTCCGCCTCGGTGTGCTCCTTGATCGGCACGCCCAGAAAGTTATTGATGCTGTTGCAAACGTAGCCGTTTTCTCCCTTTGTCGTGGGGAAGGGCATAAAATCGAATTCAAACGCACCTTCGTCGTTGCCGATCTGCATAACGATATAATTGTACATGGCGATCTTGCCTGCCTCAAACTCCTTGCCGCGCGTGGTGGCACTGTAGGAAAAATGCTCCTCCACCAGCAAGCCATTGTCGATCAGCGTTTGGAGCATGTCGTAGTAAGGCTCCATGTGTCCCGCGAAGCTCGCCTTTCCGTCGCAAAATTCGTTATACCACGCGCGGTTTTCCACACCGCCAAAGATCTCCTCGTAGGCGAACGCCTCCGTGACCTTCGTAAACTCGGCGGAATATTTGGCGTTGGGGTTCCATGGCTGCACCTCCCCGTTCGTATCCTCGCGGATGCGCAGGCACAGCGCGACGAATTCATCGAAGGTGCGGGGAAGCTCCCAGCCATAGCGTTCAAACAGCGTCTTGTTATAGAACATGCAGTCGATCCGCGAAGGGCCGGGCAGGGCATAAATACGGGCGTCCAGCGCAAGGCTGTTCAATGCCTCGGATTCGTAGGCAGACACGAGGGGGCGGCCGGAAAGATCCTCAAAATAGTTCTTGATGACCTCTTCTGGTAAGATGTTTGTGGGCACGATCATGATATCCGGCGCCTGCGCGTGCGTCACACAATCCGCCACGGGTCTGACCGTTGTATTGCCGCCCGTGATGTCGATGCAAACGACCTGCACATCCGGGTTCTTTTCCTCAAAGGCTTCCGCCAGCGCCGCAATAGAGGTATTGCCGGTAAAGGAGACGATAAGCGTCGTCCTATCGGGATCGATGCGCGTATAGGTCAAAATCTCGTTGTCCGCCTCGACGCGTCCCGCCGGTTCGCGCTCCGCCTCCGGCTGCGGCGCGCAAGCCGTAAGAGCTGCGATTGCAAGTGCAGCGCACAGCGCAAGGGAAAGGAATCTTTTCATATGGTTTTACCTCCTGCATGTTCAAGCGCGTTATAGGTCTCTCCGATCAGATCCAGCGTGATGATAGGCTTGCCGATATGCCCTGTCATGCCCGCAACGCGGGCTTTCTCTATATCCTCCGCAAATACGTTTGCGGTCATGGCGATGATGGGGATCGTCCCCGCCTGCGGATGTGCGCTCTCCCTTATGGCGTCTGCGGCCTGATAGCCGTCCATGACCGGCATCTGAATGTCCATATAGATGATGTCGAAATAGCCCGGCGCGGATTGAAGGAAGGCGTTTTCGCCCTCTCTCCCGTCGCACGCGATCTCCACCATAAAGCCCAGCTTTTCCAGTATGGTTCTTGCGATCACGCGATTGACCTCGTTATCCTCGCACAAGAGGCAGCGCTTGCCCAAAAACGGCGTTTCGCCCCATACCGCAGCCTCCACGGGTACGGTGAGCGCCGTCCGCGCCTTGTGGAAGAACAGCTCCACGGTGAATACCGTGCCGCTCCCTTCCTCGCTTTCGCACGCAATGCTGCCATCCATGGCCGCTACATAGCTTTTGCAGATGGAAAGGCCAAGACCCGTCCCCTCTATGCCGTTTACCCGCCTGTCCATAGCGCGCGAGAAGGGTTCAAAGATATGCTTTAAGCTCTCCTGTGAAATACCGATGCCGGTATCCTCCACCGTCAGGCGTATGTTCACAATATCCGCGCGCAGGGATGGCAGCTCGATGGCGATGAAGCGCACCGCGCCCCGCTCGGGCGTAAACTTGATGGCGTTGCTCAACAGGTTCATGAATATCTGCGAAAATTTCGTCTGGTCGCCCAGCACGCGCGTCGTGTGCACGCCGCCGAAATCCGCGAGGAAGGTCTGCTGCTTGGCCGCGCACAGAGGGCGCACGATATCGCAGAGCTTGTTGAGCTCCGTCCCGATATCGAAGGGTTCGGATTCTATCACCGCCTGCCCGCTTTCGATGCGGCTCATATCCAGCACATCGTTGATCAGCTTCAACAGATGATCGGAGGATTCGCGTATGGTTTGCAGGTATTCCCACTGCTTTGCGGGATTTTCCATGCTGTCGATGGCGAAGTTGGTCATGTTGACGATCGCGTTCATGGGCGTGCGAATATCATGCGACATGTTGGAAAGGAAGCGCGATTTTGCGGCATTGGAGCGTTCCGCCATCAAGAGGGCGTCCTTGAGCATTTCCTCGCGGGCATATTGCTGCGTGACGTCCTGCGCGACGCCGACATATTCCGTGCCCTCCTCGTCTATGGCGTTTAGCTGGATGGCATAGTAACTGCTTTGCGGCGCAAGGGTGTTAAGGATATAGTCGCTGTGGAATTCGCTCTTTCCATCCCACTCCCGCATTTCCCGGTTGATCGTGCGTATCGCCTCGGTCTCCACCTCGTTGTCGCTTTTAAGGCTATAGCCCTCCTCTGTTTTTCTGATCGTCAAAGACCTTCCGCCGGTGATCGCCCCCGCGTTGGGAGAAATGTAAATGGGCTTATCCTGATTGACCGCAAAAAGGCCGAAGGCCGTCTTGGTGTTTCTGACCAGCAGATCATACATGCGCTCCCGCGCCACGATCTCCTTGTCGAACTGCCGTTTCCTGCTTTTGTAGATAAACGTGAATATGAGGAGCGCTATAAAAACGAACACCGTGATCACGATGGCGCTCAGCCATAGGGCATACGAAGAAAATCGGTTCAAGGTTCTGTTGACGACAGCTTCGGGCACGATATAAAACAAACGCATGTCGTTCTGGTGACCCTTGACCGGGGCGGAAACGATATACAGCTCGCCCTCCGGCGTCTCCATCAGGTGCGTGAGCGTTTCCTCGGCCGTCAGAATATGCTCCAAAGAGTGTTCTTCGGCCTTGCTTAGGCAGATCACCCGTCGGCCTTCCAGCAGCGACATGATATTATAGACCTCCGCCACATCCGCATGCGTAACGCTGCTGACCACAACGCCGTTATCCTGCGTAAGATACACATAGGCGGCTCCCTCAAAGGAGGAAAAGTTCATGTTGTCCAAAAAGCTGCTAACGTCCCGCACGACGGATATCGCAACGATCTTGGAACCCTGCAGCTGCATATCCGCAGCGGCGGGAACGGTATAGGTGATGGCGGAATCGATGATGCTCATGTATTCCTTGTTCAACGTCGCCTGATATACAAGCTCAGAAGCCTGATCGTTCGCCCTGATCTCGCCGTCCGCGCCGATGGCAAAGCCGCTTTCCGTATAGACGATGATATCGGAAACGCCCCAAATACCCCTCTGCTGCGCGATAAAGGCGTAAAGATCCTGCTCGTCGTCAAAATTGCCCCGCACAATGCAGTTGGCCATGCTGTATGCGTTTTTCCAGTCGTTGTCGATCGCTTCTTCCATGTACAGCTTGATCTGCTGATTGATCTCCACGAGATGGCTCGCGCTCTCAATATCCGAATTGCTTTGATAATTCTCAATGAAGTTGTTGAACACAAGGGTAATAAAAACGAGGACGATCACCAGCCCCGCAGCCACGGTGGGCACAAACAGCGTTGATCCAAGCAGGGACTTCCTTGGCTTTTCCTCCTTTGCGCCGGGCGCGGCAGCGTTCTCCGTTGTCTCTGCCGTTTCTGTTGTC
>JAUNJX010000019.1 GCA_030533005.1 Clostridia bacterium
TGATCATCTCCACAAGCTGCGCGTGGCTTTCAGGGTTGACGACGATGGCGGGGATACCCATTTCCGCAAGCGTGGCGGCGTAATCCTTGGCCTTCTTGGGCAGGATCACGAGATCCGGCTCTGCGGCGATGCAAGCTTCCAGATCAAACGCCTTGGCGGAGCCGACGTTGCCGACCTTGCCGATGAGCTCGGGTGCGGCAAGCTTGTAGATGGGGCGCTTGTCGATCTTTTCCTCCGTCGCCACCAGCTTGTCCTTAAGGCCGAGTGCTATGCAAGTAGAGGAGGAGATGTAGTAGCCCGAAACGATGCGCACAGCGGGCGCGTCCAGCGTCACCTCGTTGCCCAGCTGATCCTTCACCGTCATGGGGAAGGCGCTTTGCGCGGCGGGTTCTGCGGCGGGTTCTTCTACGGGCGCTTCAACGGGCGCTGCGGGCGCGGGCGCGGCAGGCTGCGCGCAGCCCGCGAACAGGGGTAAGAGCATCAGCAGCGCTAAGCTTACGGCCAGTATTTTTTTCATGATTTATTTTCCTCCGGGTTTTCTGTATGATCGTTCCCGTGTGGGGAACGTGATCATCATAACAAAGCAGGGCGGGCTGCCACAAGAGCGATCCGCCCGTGCCGCAAACCTGACACCAGAGTCGAAAAAAGCGCATAAAGCGCTTAGTTTGCTGCGTTATTGGCATTTGTAAGAATAGGGAAAATGAATAGTACGCGCGCTTACATTTGATAATGTGATGGATGCTGTTGCGCATTGGATATGTGCTCGGACGCAAACTGAAAGAATTCCTTATTATAGCCAAGCAACCGTTCCCTTTTTCTTCGCAGAATGTACAGCTCCCGCACAGCATCCCCGCCCAAGGGGAACGCATAGAGCTTGCCAAGCTGCACATAGTCCTCCGCCGCGCGCTGCGAAACGATGGCAATGCCCATGCCGGCGGCGACCGCATTTTTGATGGCGAGGCTGTCCTCTATCACGGCGATGATGTTGGGCTCCGCGCCGGACTGTATCTTTTGCAGGTAATTCGTGAAGGAGCGGCGCGTGCCGGAGCCGCTTTCCCGCACGATCATGGGGTCGGATAACAGCCATTCCGGCGGGAAGGGCGCGTCGGCAGGGAGCGATGCGTATCTTTGCGTCAGGGGGGTGATCACAAGCAGCTGATCCCGCGCAACCGTGCTGCATGCGCAGGTGGGGCCAAAGGGAAGGCAGCCGCTAAAGCCGATATCGGCGCGGCGCTCGTGCAGCGCGTGCTCCACCTCCAGGCTGTCGCAAAGGCTCACGTCAAAGCGCGCGTCGGGATACTGCTCCCGAAAGCCCTTAAGAAGCGCCGGCAGCAGATACTGCATGGGTACGGAGGATGCGGCGATGCGTATTTGCGTCGCGCCAAGGCGACCCTTTGAAAGGTTGATGAGTGCTTCGCCGCGCTCTCTGAGCGCCGAAAGCGCATAGTCATAGAGCAGCTTGCCGCCTTCCGTCAGGCACGCGCCTTGGCGGCTGCGGATGAGTAGCGGCTGATCCAGCTCCTTTTCCAGCGCGTTGATGTGCGCGGTGACGGCGGGCTGGGAAAGATACAGCCGCTCGCCCGCCTGTGAAAAGCTGCCCGTTTCCACGATTGCGACGAATATCTCCAATTGGCGAAAATCCATATGCGCTCCTTTGATCCATTCGATTACGATGATTATACCATACTTGTCGCCCCGTGTTCCCTCTCCCCCTTATCAAAAAACATGATAGGTAAGATAGACGCATAGAAAAACGAAATTTGACTATCCGCCTGCCGTCTTTCATACTTTTTATAGCGTATGTTTATCATCGAGTATAGGAACTGCTTAACAAATCTTACTACAAACAGGAGGCGCGACATGTCGGATTATGTACAGATGTGGAAGGAACTGGGGATGGATCTTGAGACGCACGACGCATTGTGTCAGGTCTTGCCCACGGCGTTCGGGGACGTGTATCTTTCACAGGAGAATCGTCCGGAGGGCATGGGGTTCTGGGATTTTGTGGTGTCGGAAATACACGGCATCCGCCCCTCTGAGCTGATCGAGGCGCAAAAGAAGGGTCAAAAGGTGTTCGGTACCTTCTGTGTGTATGTACCCGACGAGGTCGTGATCGCCGCCAACGGCATCGTCACGGGGCTTTGCGCCGGCTCGCAGTTTTGGGTGCCCGGCGGCGAAAAGGTGCTGCCCAAGAGCACCTGCCCGCTCATCAAGGCGTCCGTAGGGGCGCGGCTTGACAAGACCTGCCCCTTCTTCCGCATTGCGGACATGTATGTGGGCGAGACCACCTGCGACGGCAAGAAAAAGGCGTGGGAGATACTCGGTAAGGACGTACCCATGTACATCATGGATATGCCGCAGATGAAGCGGGAGCAGGATGTCGAGAAATGGGCGGACGAGATCGCGCGCTTTGCGAAAGTCGTTGAGGACTTCACGGGGGTAAAGATCACCGTGGAAAGCCTGAATGCCGCCATCAAGGTCATCAATGAAAAACGCAAGGCGCTTGCACGCGTGTTCGATTGCCGCAAGGCGGAAAAGCTGCCCATCAGCGGCAAGGACGCGCTGCTCATGATGCAGATTGCCTTCTTCGACGATCCCGTGCGCTGCGCGCAGATGTGCAACAAGCTCGCGGACGAGCTGGAAGAACGCATTCAAAACGGCGTATCCGTGTTCCCCGAAGGCACAAAGCGCATCCTGCTTACGGGCACGCCGCTCGCCATCCCCAACTGGAAGCTACACCACATCATCGAGACCAGCGGCGCCGCCGTGGTGTGCGAGGAGATGTGCACCGGCACCCGTTACTTCGAGAATCTCGTGGACGAAACAAAGACCACGCTGGAAGACCAGTATGCAGCCCTTGCCACGCGCTATATGAAGACCAACTGCGCCTGCTTCACCCCCAATACGGGTCGCATCGACGATATTTTGCGCATGGCGAAGGAATACAAGGTGGATGGCGTGATCGACGTGAACCTCAAATTCTGCTGCCTCTACGATACAGAGGGCTATACCGTGGAAAAAGCGCTCAAGGACGCGGGCATCCCGGTGCTTGGCATCGAAACGGATTATACCGATTCGGACGCGGAGCAGCTTAAGACCCGCATCGGAGCCTTTATCGAGATGCTGGGCTAAGCGGCGTGATGGACGCGGCGCAGGAACTCAACTACTATATCCTGTTCGTCAACTATACCCATGGGCTTGCCTTGCAGGAGACGCTCAAACAGGCGGGGCTGCACGCGCGCATCGCCCCCACGCCGCGCGCGATCCAAGGGGAGCTATCCTGCGGGATGTCGCTGCTGGTGACGGCGGAGGAGATCGACGCGGTGCGCGACTGCATACGCGATAGCGGCGCTGTGTATCACAGCATCGTATCCCTTCCCTGCCAGATCCGACCTAACCGCAATAAATTCTGTTGACAGACGGCATCCTTATGGCGGACAATCTGCTATAGGGATGCTGCGCTTTCCACACAAAACTTCCATGTACCAAAGGAGCACCGCATGATTTATCTCGATAACGCCGCCACGACGCTGCACAAGCCGCCTGCTGTGATAGAGGCAGTGACGGCGGCCATGAATTGCATGGGCAACAGCTCGCGCGGCACGCACGGTTCCGCACTGACGGCGGCGCGGACGGTGTTTGCCGCCCGCGAAAAGCTCGCGGCTCTCTTTGGCTGCCAAAGAGACCATGTGGCCTTTACCGCCAACTCCACAGAGGCGCTCAATATCGCCATCAACGGCCTGATAGAACCCGGCGATCACGTCCTGTCCACGGATCTTGAGCACAACTCCGTGCTGCGTCCGCTCTACAGGCTGGAAGCGGAACGGCAGGTTATACTTGACTTCCTTCCGGCAGACAAGCAGGGGTGTATCGATTACGGGGCGTTTGCACGGCTGCTTCGACCCAACACACGCGCCATCGTCTGTACGCACGCCTCCAACCTGACGGGCAACGTGCTGGATATAGCGAAGATCGGCGCGTTTGCAAAGGCGCACGGCCTTTTGTTCATCGTAGACGCTTCCCAAACGGCGGGCGTGTTTCCCATCGATATGCAGAGCATGTGTATCGATGTGCTTTGCTTTACCGGCCACAAGGGCATGATGGGTCCGCAGGGAACGGGCGGCCTTTGCGTGCGCGAGGGCGTTTGCATCCGCCCGTGGAAGGTCGGCGGCACGGGCGTGCAGACCTACAGCCGCACCCAGCCCGCGCAGTACCCCACGGTGTTGGAGGCGGGCACGCTGAACGGCCATGGCATCGCGGGTCTGTCCGCGGCGCTGGATTTTTTGAAAGAAACCGGTATGGATACCATCCGCAAGCACGAGCAGGCGCTGGCGAAACGCTTTTACGAGGGCGTGACGGCCATCCCTGGCATAACGGTCTACGGCGACTTTTCCGATTGGAACCGTGCGCCGGTGGTGGCGCTCAATCTCAAGGATTATGATTCCGGCGAGGTATCTGACGCCCTCGCCGTATCCTACGACATCGCCACGCGCCCCGGCGCGCACTGCGCGCCAAGGCTGCACGCGGCGCTGGGCACAAAGGAGCAGGGCGCTGTGCGCTTTAGCTTCTCGTGGTACAATACGCAAGACGAGATCGACGCGGCGGTTCGCGCGCTTGGAGAGCTTGCCGAATAAGCCGCGCGTCAAGTATAGCTGCAAAGCAAACGACCAATACAAACCACAAATACAAACCACAACTAAAGGAAAGGAAGATCATTAAGATGACACAGCAAGTGAACGCTATCGGCGACGCATGCCCGCTGCCCGTCGTAAAGACCAAGAAGGCGCTCAAGGAGATGGCGGAAGGCACATTGGAGGTGCTGGTGGATAACCAGATCGCCGTGCAGAATCTGGAACGCCTTGCTAAAGCCAGCGCCTGCGCATTCTCCTTTGTGCAGGACGCACAAGATCATTTTACCGTGACGCTTGTCAAGCAGGCGGGCGGGGACGAGGCGCAGGACGCGGCGGCGTGTGCCTGTGGCGGCGGCAGCACGGTGGTGGCGGTCGGCTCCAACCATATGGGCGACGGGGACGAGGCGCTGGGGAAGATACTTATAAAGGGCTTCTTTTTTGCGCTCACGCAGCTTGAAATGCTGCCCGAAGCCATCCTTTTTTACAACAGCGGCGCATATCTGACCACGGAGGGTTCGGAATCGCTTAAGGATATCGAGGCGCTATCAAACGCCGGCGTGGAGATATTGACCTGCGGCACCTGCTTGAAGCACTACGGCTTGGAGGACAAGCTCAAGGTGGGCGGCGCTACCAACATGTACGCGATCGTCGAGAAGCAGATGCAGGCAGGCCGGATCCTTCGTCCTTAAAGCGTATGCGGGTCAAAACGAAAAAGCTGATCGTCACCTTCGCAACGACCGCCGCAGTGATGGCGCTGGAGCAGGCTTGCGCGAGCCGGGAGGAGCTGGGTCGCGTTATCCCTACGCCGCAGGCCATCTCCGCGGGCTGCGGCCTTGCGTGGTGCGCGCCGATTGCGCAGGAGGCGGCGTTGCTGCGGCTGATGGAGGAACACGCCATCGCGTATGATGCGATGACGCTTGTGGATATGTATTGAGGAAGAACGCAATGACGACGATAGGTTTGGACATCGGCTCGACGAGCACAAAATACGTTGCCATGGAGGACGGCGCGCTGCTGTATCAAAACAGGCGCCCCACCGGCTGGAGCAGCGCCGAGGTTGCGGCGGGCGTGCGGGAGGATCTTGCGGCGCACGGCTTTGACGCAGCGCGGCTGCCCTGCGTATCCACGGGCTACGGGCGGGTCAACGTGCCGTATGCCGACAAGGTCGTCACCGAGATCACCTGCCACGCCAAGGGCGCGTCCTTTCTGTTCGGCACGCATCCCGCGACCGTGCTGGATATCGGCGGGCAGGATACCAAGGTGATCGTCATGGCGGATGGCGCTGTCAAGGATTTTGTGATGAACGACAAGTGCTCGGCGGGCACGGGTCGCTTCCTCGAGGTCATGGCAAACGCGCTGGGTCTTGACCCCGCGACGCTGTGCGAGCTTGCGCGATACGGCAGCGGCGTCACCATCAGCTCCATGTGTACGGTATTTGCCGAATCCGAGGTCATCGGCCTCATCGGCGCGGGCGTATCGCGGGAAAACATTGCCTGCGGGATCGTGGATTCCATCGTGGGCAAGGTGGCCTCGCAGTGCAGCCAGCTTGCAACAAACGGCCTTTATTACCTGACGGGCGGCTTGTGCGCGTGCCCCTACATCGTGGAATCCCTGTCAAAAAAGCTGCGTGCGCCGGTGGAAACGCGTGAAAACGCCATGTATGCGGGCGCGGTGGGCGCTGCGATCATTGGTGCGGCTTTGTAAGCTTCATCGAGGCGCTGGACGGCGCTCTGATCTCTGTTAATCAATTGAGGACGGCTATAGGCCGTCCTTTTTGTCGAATTGTGCATCAAAGCCCTTGCTTTTATCCAAGAAAATATGATGCGCCAAAGCTTTGCGTTTCTCTATGCTTTATTGATGTTGACAGGGGTTCTTTTGGTGATGCGGCGCAGCCCCGGCGGCATTGCTTTGCTCGCTGCACGGCTGGCTTTATCACTTGTGCTGGTCGTTTTTTATCGAGTTGAGGTAGCGGTATATGCTGGGCTCCGAGATGCCCAGCCGCTTTGCGGCAATGGGGATCACGCCCTTAAGCGAGAACATGTTGCGGTCGTTGAGAATGGAGATGACGCGGATGCGATCCTCCTTCTTTATGGAAGCGCCGTGCGTATAGCCGAGTATGCGCAGTGTGTCCACCATCGCCTCGTCAAACATTTCCGAAGCGGAAAGCGTTGCGGCGGTGGGAACATAGTGGGACGAAAGATCGTGCTGAAAGAACATCTCGGATTCGACGAACTTGCGGATGTTTTCAAGCTCCGTGATGTCCGTGTTGACGCCTATGAAGCCCACGAGACGTCCCCGGTCATCCTTTATGTAAAACGTGGAAAAGCGCATGAGGCGGCCGTTGTCGCTGTGGCCGTGCATGTTCGCAATAAAGTCCTGCTGGATATACTCCTTGTTATAGAGGCTCTCCAAGGCGTAATCCCTAAGGCCATCGCCTACCTTACGCCCCGAAATATTGCCGTTTTCAATGGCGATGATGGAATGATCCAAATCGTCAAGGCAATGCAGCACCACCTCAAAGCGCGGGCCGCAAACGGCGGCAATGAATTTAACCATGGGAATATAGCTTTCAACCTTTTCCCGGTTTGTCATATCGCTAAGCATACTCCGATCTAAAAAAATGAAAATCAAATCATCTATAGCAGGTAATTTCTATACAATATCAATTTAACGCATACGGAGCGGAAAGTCAACATTTCAGGCAAATGCTGACTTTCCGCGAAGGCTGCCATATGGATTTAATGGCAAACGTTAAACGACATAGGTTTCGTTCGGCGTTTCGGAAAGATAGCGGTCACGGCGATCTACGATCGTGGTGACGACGTTTTTGCCCGGCCCGAGCTCTTTGGCAAGCTTAAGGGCGACCGCAACATTCGCGCCGGAGGACATGCCGCAGAATATTCCTTCCTCCTGACAGAGCCGGTTGGCCATATCGCGGGCTTCCTCGCTTGTGATGCGGTAGAAGCGGTCTGGATAACCGTTGTCGAACATCACCTGGTTGATGGAGGAGGTCGTGTACCACTTTTCCAAACCGATGATGCGGGCGATATCCGCGCTGGTGGTGCCGACGGAGAATTCCGTGCGGTCGCATACATCCTTTTGCAGTGCGTAATACGTTTCGCTTCCTTTGGGAACCACGCCGAAGATCATTTCAGGCCGCACGCCAAAGTCCGCAAGGCCAAGGCACATGCCGTAAAGCGAAGCGCCGGAGGAGACGGAACAGCCGATCGCGTCGATTTTTCCGTCCAGCTGCTCATAGACCTCATGCCCCATATCGCGCTGGCCGTAATAATTGTAGGGATTATAGATTTGATCCACCCAAACGCAATTGTCATCGGCGTCCTCCAGCTTTTGACAGTCCAATTTGGCCGAGAGCACATGGACGAGATCCGGCTCTATCTTGCAGAATTCTTCGATCTGCTCCTTGGTCAGATAATGCTCCGGCTCGCTGGATACCGCCACCTCGGGGCCATAGGCCTTGGTGATGAGCATGCGGGTGTTGTTGGGGCGTTCCATTTGATAGCGGTAAAGGAATATTTTGGATTTGTAGCCCTTGGCCGCGCAAATCATGGCGACGGCGGGGGCGGTATTGCCGGCGGAGGCTTCCACCACGGTGCCGCCCGCAGACAGCTTTTTGCCGTTCCATGTTTCCCCGCGTTCCGCAGCCTGAATCATGGCCAGCGCCATACGATCCTTATAGCTTCCGCTGGGATTGAGGTATTCAAGCTTTACAAATACGTTTGCGCCCGCGTCTTTTCCGATGCGATTGAGCTTTAGCATGGGTGTGTGCCCTATGGCTTCCGTAATGCTGTTGATGTAATTCATCCTGTTCTCTCCTTTGCTTCTGCTGTGTCGGTGTGGCGATCATCCTAGAATACCTAAAGCTATAACATAGATTTATTGAAAAATCAATAATAAATTATTATTATGTTGCGATATATATTACATGCGGAATCCGTGGAGAAGCAAACGTTGCGCAGGAAAAATCTGGATGCCTGAAAGAATGAATTTATTTGCTAAAGATATTGACAAATGAAAAACGGTGACGTATTCTTTTTAGTATAAAAGCACGAACGCAAATGCGAAGCAAATAATGAGAATATTTTATTAGAATTTTTACACAACACAATTATTGAGCGGTTATTTTCACAAAACGATATACAGCCGGAAATGAGGAGTACGCAATATATGGTCAGCTATACCGTCATGGGAATAGACGGAATCAAGGATATTCAACCGGGCGATGATCTCGGGGAAATAGGCGCTTTGGCATTGGGGTGCATCGGTCTGCAGGATGGCGACATCGTACTGCTTGCGCATAAAATCGTATCGAAGGCGGAGGGTGCGCTCAGACGCCTGTCCGAGGTGAAGGTAAGCGCGGAGGCGGAACGTTACGCGAGGATTACAGGGAAGGATGCGCGGCAGGTGCAGGTGATACTGGAGGAGACGGAGGAAGTGCTCTGCGCGCAGGAGGGAATACTGCTTTGCCTGGATAAGCGCGGGCTGGCATGTGCAAACGCCGGGGTGGACGCTTCCAATTCCGGGCCGGATATGTTGGTCACGCTGCCCAAGGACGCCGATGCTTCGGCTGCGCGCCTACGGCAGTGCTGGGAGGAAGCGTTTGGCGTAAAGCTCGGCGTGATCATTTGCGATACGCACGGCCGACCCTTTAGAAACGGCGCGTCCGGCGTGGCGATAGGCGCGGCAGGGGTCGTCAACCAAAAAAGCTATATCGGCAAAAGCGACAGATATGGCAGGGTCATGCAAAGCTCTGTGGAGGCTGCGGCGGATGAATTGGCATGTGCCGCGACGCTTTTGATGGGGCAGGGGGACGAAGGGGTTCCCATGGTCGTGATTCGAGGTTATCATGGATTGGGTGCGGGCTGTGCAAAGGAAAATGTGCGCGGGAAAGCGCAGGATATAAGCATGCGCCTGATGGGCGAAAAGAACAAACAGAGAGCTTTTGGTGAAACGGAGGGTGAGGTATAGCATGACGAGCAGGTTTTTATATGAAGCGCCTGAGAGCTTCGCACAGGCTGCAAGCAAGCTCAAGGCATGCGCGGACGCACGGGTGATTCTGGGCGGCACGGATTTGATGGTGCTGCTGGAGAAAAACGTCATCAGCGTCGAAAAGGTGCTGGATCTGACAAAGATACCCAATGTGCGGGACATCACGGAGCGGGAGGATCATTATCTCTTTGGCGCGGGCGTTACGTTTGCGCAGCTTGATCAATGGGCCAAGGCGCATCCCGTATACAGGGCGCTTGGCGAAGCGGCGGTATCCATCGGCACGCCGCAGGTGCGCAATATCGCCACATGGGTAGGCAACCTTTGCAATGCGGTGCCAAGCTGCGATATGGGCGCGCCGTCTTTGATCTTTGACGCGAAGGTGCAAACGATCGACGCGGCGGGCGATGTAAAATGGCTGCCCGTAAGGGAGCTTTTTGCCGGCCCCAAACGGACGGTGTTGAAGCATGACGAGCTAGTCACGCATATCAAGCTTCCCATGGCGGATGGCAGCGCGCGCAGCAGCTATCAGAAATTCGGACCCAGAAAGGCTTCGGACTTGGCGTATGTAGGCGTCGGCGTGCTGCTTAGGCGTGACGCGGAGGGGCGCGTGGCGGATTTGCGCATCGGCCTTGGCGCAGTTGGCCCTACGCCGCTGCTGGTCGGCGGTTTGGAGCGGTTTGTGGGGCAAAGGCTTGACGACGCGCTGTGCAGGGAAATTGGTGATGCCGCCGCACAGGCGGCAAAGCCCATAACCGATTTTCGCGCAACGGAAGCTTACCGCCGTGAGCTGGTGGCCGTCGAAACGGAGAGGGCGCTGCGCGTCTGCATGGACGGACTGCAATAAAGGGGATAGAGGCGAGCGATATGAAAAAGATAGGTCTTTATGTAAACGAACAATACAGGGAAGCGGAGATCGAGGAAAGCCTGCGCTTGGTCGATCTGCTGCGCGACGAGCTGCATCTTACCGGCACAAAGCTTGGCTGCGGCGAGGGAGAGTGCGGCGCGTGTACGGTGCTGCTGGATGGTAAGGCCGTAAGCTCCTGTCTAATACTCGCGTGCCATGCGGACGGCGGGCATGTGATGACGGTCGAGGGGCTTGAGAAGGATGGGAAGCTGCACCCGCTGCAGGAGGCGTTTTTGGAGTTCGGCGCGTTCCAGTGCGGCTTTTGCACGCCGGGCATGCTCATGTCCGCCTATGCGCTGCTGCTGCACAATCCCGATCCGTCCGATGAGGAGATCAAGCTGGCGCTGTCCGGTAACCTTTGCAGGTGTACGGGCTATCAGAAGATTATCGACGCGGTGCGCAAGGCCGCTGCAATGATGAGAGCAGAGCAGGCATAACGGCCGTTCACAGTTAATGAAGGGAACGGCACGGCCGAAAAGGTTTTTAGCATAGTGTAAGCTGCAAGGAAGGAATGGCCGCATATGTGTGACGAAATTTATGGACACAACATACCCATGGTAGACGGATACGAGAAGGTTACGGGACGCGCGATCTATGCAACCGACGTCATGTTGCCGGATATGCTTTATGGAAAGATCCTGCGAAGCCCGTATGCGCATGCGCGCATCCTCTCGATCGATACGAGTGCTGCGGAGGCGCTGCCCGGCGTTGTCGCGGTCGTGACCAACGCGGATACGGCGAGGCGGAAATTTAGTTCCTCCCCTTATCTTGACCAGTACCTGTTTGCGGAGGACGAGGTGCGCTTTATCGGCGACGAGGTCGCCGCTGTGGCCGCGACGGATCTGCGAACGGCGGAGGAGGCGTGCGCGCTGATCAAGGTGGAATACGAGCCATTGCCCGCCGTGTTTTCCATAGAGGAGGCTATGCAGCCGGACGCGCCGCTGGTGCATACGGAGCTTAGCAGCAATATTGCCCATGAGATCCATTATGATCGCGGAGATATCGACAGCGCATGGAAGGACTGTGCCGTTGTGGTGGAAGAAACCTTCCAAACCTCCTCCCATCATCCCGCCTATATCGAACCGCAGGCGGCGGTAGCGTCCGTGGACTGGGATGATAACGTGGAGGTGTTCGCGGGCACGCAATGTCCGGCGGGTGCGCCGCGCGAGCGCGCCTCGGAGATCACGGGCATCCCCATCAGCAAAATACGCATTCATCAGACCTTTGTGGGCGGCGGCTTTGGCGGCAAGGTGTGGCAGCATATCATCCATGTGGCGATCGTGCTTTCCAAAAAAGCGCGAAAGCCCGTGAAGGTGGTTTATGAGCGGGCGGAGGATCTTTCCTGCACACCGCCGCGCGTCCCCATGAAGCTGACGCTTAAGATGGGCGCGGATAAGGAAGGGCATATCCTCGCAAAAGAGACACTGATCGAAGCGGAGAACGGCGCGTATACGATCAACGCCTCCGTGGTCGTCGATACGACGGCGACGCGCGTCGAGTCGCTCTACAGATTTAAAAACATCCGGGATACCGCCCGGCTTATCTACACCAACAAGGTGCCGACCGGCACGTTCCGCGGCTTTGGCAATCCGCAGGGCACGTTCATGGTGGAATGCGTGATGGACATGCTGGCCGAAAAGCTGGGCATGGATCCGACACAGATACGCCTCATCAACGCCTCGCAGCCCGGCGATGTGACGGCGCACGAATGGAAGATCGGCAGCTGCGAGCTTTCCCAATGCATCCATAAGGCGGCGGCGCTTTCGGGCTGGGAGGAAAAGAAACGGAACAAGCGCTACGGGCACGGTATCGGCATGGGCTGTTGTATCCATGTCAACGGCAATCGGTCGGTTTTCCCCGCGTTTGACGGTTCCACGGCGACCATACGCATGAACGAGAACGGCAAGGCGGAGCTGATGTGCGCGGACGGCGATATCGGGCAGGGCGCTTCCACCGTTTTTGCGATGATCGCAGCAAAGACCATCGGCATTCCGGCGCGCGACGTGCGCATATTGCGCGTGGATTCCGCACAGTCCGGCTTTGGCTTTGGCGCGTTTGCAAGCCGCATTACGCTAAACGCCGGCAACGCCGTACTGGATGCGGCGCAAAAGGTGCATATGTGCCTCTGTGAAACAGCGGCGAAGCGAGCCGGCTGCGAGGTCGAGGCGGTGCGCATTGAGAATGGCCTGATCTACGCGCCGGGCGGCTACGAAGAAAGCGTCGCCGAGGTTTCCAAGCAGTATATGTACAGCCGGGGCGGGATCTATCTCAAGCAGGAGGGTTCGTTTATGCCCTCAGGCGTCAGGATGGCGGATAAAAAGACCAAGCTTGGCAACATTTCAGCCGCCTATTCCTTTGCGTCCCATGTGGCCGAGGTCGATATCGATCTTGAGACGGGCAAGCTTAGCGTGGTGAATTACGTCGGCGTGCACGATACGGGCAATGTCATTAACCCCATGCTTGCGGAGGGTCAGATAGAGGGCGGCGTCGTGCAGGGTCTGGGCTACGCGATCTATGAGGACTATTACTTCGATAAAGACGGAAGAATGCTCAACACGAGCTTCCTGGACTATAAGCTGCCCACGACCATGGACATTCCGCCTATCCATAGCGCGTTTGCGCAAAGCTTTGAGCAAAACGGGCCTTACGGCGCGAAGGGTCTGGGCGAGCCGACCATCGTGCCTGTGGCGGCGGCGGTAGCCAATGCCATCTATGACGCGATCGGCGTAAGGATCACGGATATGCCCTTTACGCCGGAGCATGTTTGGCGCGTGATCAAGGAGGAAGCCGCAAAAAAGGAGGCGCACAATGGATAAGACGATACGCTTCGGCGTCGGATTTCTTGGCGATGCGGACGTGAAAGAGATCGTAAGCAACGCAAGGCTTGCAGAGGACATGGGCTTTGCCACCTGCTGGGTCGCGGAGGATTATTTTTGCGGCGGGGCGTTTTCCATCGCGGCCGCGTGCGCGGCGCATACCCAAAGGATTCGCGTGGCCATAGGCGTCTTGAACCCCTATACCCGTCATCCCGCGCTTAGCGCCATGGAGGCGGCCGCGTTGTACAGGCTTTCCAACGGACGCTTAGAGGTCGCAATCGGCGCCAGCAACAAGCTTTGGATCGAGAAGCAAATGGGCATCCCTTTTGCAAAGCCGCTTTCCAGCGTGCGCGACACCGTTGCCATCATGCGCGGCGTATTCGCGGGGGAGAAATTCAGCTATCATGGCGAGGCGTTCAGCGCGAACGATATACTTCCCCGGACGAGCAAGTGCGAGGCATTGCCGCTGCTTCTCGGGGTGAAATCGGAAAAAATGCTGCACATGGCGGGGCAGATCGCGGACGGCGTGCTGCTTTCGGTGGGAACATCCGCGAACTATGTGCGCTGGGTGAAGGAGGAGCTGCAAAAGGGCGCCGCCGTCATTGGCAGGGATATCAAGGATTACCGCATTTCGGCGTACCTTATTTTCAGCATTGACGAGGACAGGGAATTGGCGCGCAGCAAGGTGAAAACCAAGCTTGCGTATTATTTGGGTCTGCATGGCGACAACGTCATCATGCAGCAGGCCGGTATCGCGCCGGAATTGCTTACTGCGTTTCGGGAGGGTTTTTTGCGCGGCGCATACAGGACGGATCTTGTGACGGATGAGATCATAGACGCGCTGTCCGTATCGGGCAATCCGAAGGAGTGCAGGCAAAAGCTGCAGGCGCTTCTGGATGCGGGCGTGACGGAGCCGGTACTGTTCCAAATCCCCGAAATACCGGTAGAGGAAAATCTAGGGCAGATCAAAACGTATCTAATGTAAAAGGAAAGCGAGGTAAACGGTATGAAAATTGCGTTTATTGGCGGTACGGGAAATCTCGGCTACGGCTTGGCGCTTCGCTGTGCCGCCGCGGGAGAAACCGTGTTGATCGGGTCAAGAAGCGTGGAAAAGGCACAGGAAGCGGCGGATCGACTGAACGCGGAGCTGGGCGCGATCGCACAGCCCGTCGCGGGCATGGAAAACGGCGCGGCCGCGGCGGACGCGGAGCTGGTCGTGATCTCCTTGCCGTTTGCGGCGCACGAGGGAACGCTTCCCGCGATTGCGGCAGCCTGCGAGGGCAAGGTGGTATTGGATACGACGGTGCCCATGCAGTACGGTAAGCCGCCGGTATACATTGTGCCGGAGAGCGGCTCCGCCGCTGAGGGCGTGCAAAAGATGCTGCCGGGCGCGAAGGTGGTATCGGGACTGCAAACGGTATCCGCGGCGTCCTTGGCGGAAAAGGATCGCGCTTTGGCGTGCGACGCGTTGATCTGCGGTGACGACGACGAGGCAAAACAGCTTGTCATCGAGGTGTTTTCCAGATTCATTCCGCGCATATTCGACGCGGGAGCCCTGTCTCAGGCGCAGGCGCTGGAACGGCTGACGCCACTGTTTATCGCGCTCAACCAGAAATATAAACGCAAGCATATCGGACTACAGCTGTCTAATATATAGGAGGAACATATGGCAAAGATCAAATTTGGCGTCGGCATCCCTACGGGAGAAGAAGGACTCATGTATCCCATCCCCTTTGCGAGCGCGCGCGATAACGTGATGATCGCGCAAAAGGCAGAGGAAATGGGCTACGACTCCGTGTGGGGAAACGACCATGTTACCACGCAGAAGTATGTGCGGGACGAGTTTCACAAAGCGCCGCGCTATTATGCGCCGCTCATCACGCTTTCCGCTATTGCCGAGGCGACACAGCGGATCAAGGTTGCGACGGCGCTGCTGGTCGCTCCCTTCCGCCATCCGGTGATGAGCGCGAAGGAGATTGCGACGCTGGATCACATTTCCAACGGCCGCGTCATCATAGGCACCAGCATTGGCGCGTATTTGGAGGAATTCCGCAACATGAACGGCAGCCGGGTGGAGGGCTTCCGCCGCGGCGATATGCTGGATGAGCATCTTGCGGCGCTGCGCCTGCTTTGGAAGGGCGAGCCCTGCTCCTTTTCGGGTCGATACTATGAATTCAACGACGTGGAGTCCTTCCCCAAGCCCGTGCAGGAGCCCCTGCCCATCTACATCGGCGGCAACTCCCCCATGGGTCGCCGCAGGGTGGTGGACTACGGCGACGGGTGGCTGCCCGCGGCGCTCCCTGTGGAGCAGGTAAGGAGCGGCATTGCGGAGATTCGCGCCTATGCGGAGGAAAAGGGCAGGGATATAAGCGGCTTAGACGTTGCGCCGCAGTTCTTTGTCTATGTCGCAAAGACCAAGGAAGAAGCGGAGAAAAAATTCCTCGAAACGCAGATGTACAAGCATTCCGTATCCCTCAAGGAGACGACGCTCAAGGGACAGCAGTCCCTAGGCATCAACGATATGGCGCTGGTAGGCTCCGTCGAGCACGTTAAGGAGCGTATCAATCAGTATGTTGAGGCGGGTGTTACCACCTTTGCCGCCATGCTTTTCAGCACCAACACGGTGCCCGAAATGCTGGATATGATGCAGCTGTTCGCCGAGGAGATCATCCCCGCTTTCGATTGCTGACGGGAGGAACACATATGAATCCGTTTCGTTTGGGACGGTTGCATGCGGCGATGCAGCAGGCGGGTGCGGATGCGCTGATCGCTTCGTCCGTCGAAAACGTGTATTACGCCACGGGCTTTTACAGCCGCAGCAAGAAAATGGTAGCGTCCGTCAAGGTCTTTGCGCTGATCGCCCCGGATACACAGGATGTTTGGCTTGCCCTGCCCGTGTGCGACCTGCCGACCGCCCGCGAGGCGGGCGTGGACATGGCGCGCGTCATACCCTACGGAACCTTCTACTTTGCTTACGCGGCGGATCAAACCGGGTTTAGCGCCGATATAGAGACCGCCGCCGCAAAAAGCGTGCCGGACGCCGCGCAGGCATTGGCCAAGCTGATTGCAAGCGCCGCGCCCAAGGCAAAGAAGGTCGCATTGGATTATGCGGGACTGGACGGCGATTTTCTCATCACGGTTTTGCGGATGCTGCCCAGATATGAATTTTCAAATGGCCTGCCGCAATTCCAATATGCGCGCATGGTCAAGGAGGAAAGCGAAACGGCCGCGCTGGAAAGGGCTGCGCAGATTGCCGAGGATGCTGTGCAAGCGACGTTTCAAAAGCTTTATGCGGGCATCAGCGAGCGGGAGGCGGCGGCGCTTTATACGCAAGAGATCACCGCGCATGGTGCGGAGCCGACGTTTGCCGTTTTCACCTTCGGAAAGCGCGCAGCGTTTGTGGACACCTCCAATTCCGCCGTCAACCGCCTTCATTGCGGCGACATGATCCGTGCGGACGTAGGCTGCGGCGTCGAGGGGTATCAGGCCGATATGTCCAGATCCGCCGCGCTGCAAAAGGCTGATCCGTACATGCTGCAGGTCTATAACGCCATGCGCGAGGGGCAGCTTGCGGCCATCGAAGCCGCCGCGCCGGGAATGCCGTTTTCCGAGCTCTACAGCCTTGCGATGGACAAGGCGCACGCTTGCGGCGCGCCGCAGTACAAAAGAACGCATTGCGGCCACTCGCTGGGGCTGAACATTTCAGAGCCGCCGAACATACGGCCCGATTGCGCTTCGCTTCTTGAGGAAAATATGGTTCTTTGTGTAGAGACCCCGTACTATGAGATCGGTTGGGGCGGGGTACAGGTAGAGGATACGATTTTGATAACAAAGCAAGGATGCCGTCTTTTAACAAAGACAGATTCTCAATTTGTGATCATCTAAAATAACAAGGAGGAAACAAACATGAAAAAGCACTTTACTATGGCACTTACACTCCTGCTGGTGCTGGCGCTGTGCGTCGGCTGTGCGGCCGCGCCCGCACAACAGGCGGCTCCCGCTGCTGCGCCCGCCGAAGCTCCCGCTGCGGAGCCTGCCGCTGAAGCCCCTGCGGCGGAACCCGCCGCCGCTGCCGCCGAACCCATTAAAATCGGCGCAATTTTGCCGCTTAGCAGCTCCGCCGGCTTGAACGGCGCGAAGATTCGCAGCGGCATGGAGTTCGCCGCTGGCGAGATCAACGCTTCCGGCGGCCTCAACGGCAGCCAGATCGAGCTTATCTTTGAGGATATCGAGTCCAGCAATCCCTCGCTTGCGCTGAGCGCCGCTGAAAAGCTGATCAATCAGGATAAGGTCAACATCATCGTCGGCTGCTATGGCAGCTCCGCCTCTCTTGCGGTTCTTCCCGTCTGCGAGGAGTACGGCGTGGTCATGCTGGAGCCTGTAGCCACCTCCGCCGCGCTTACTTCCGGCAGCGAGTGGATATTCCGCATCAGCTCCACCAACTCCATCGATGCTGAAAAGCTGGGCGCGTACCTGCCCGGGTTCGGCTTCAACAACATCGCCTATCTCCCGGTTGATAACGATTGGGGCGCGTCCGTTGTGAAGAGCTATGTTCCCATTCTGGAAGGCGCGGGCGCTACCACCGTTTTGAACATGCCCATCACCATCGGCGAGACCAACTATCTCTCGCAACTCACCAAGATCGAGAATTCCGGCGCTGATTCCATCATCATCACGCAGGATATCGAGTCCAACGCGACCCTGATCCGCCAGATCGTGGAAGCCGGCATGGAGAACTTTACCATCCTTTCCACCAGCGGCAACAATGCTTCCATGGTATACTCCTTGGTCGGTGACGCAGCAGCGGGCTGCTACTTCGTCGAGTACTATCAGGAGGAGGGCATGGAGGGCGGCGCCGTTTCCGAGGCCAATGCGGCATTCGTGAAGGCGTTCAAGGCTGCATATCCCGACACCCCCGCCGACTACTTTACGGTGCAGGGCTACAGTGCTGTCAACGTTATTAAGGAAGCCGTCGCCATCGCAGGCTCCGCCGAACGCACCGCCATCCGCGACGCTATGCGCGAGGTCAAGTACGACGGGCTGCGCGGCCTTATCGAGTTCGACGAGTTCGGCCAGTCACACGGCGACGTCGTGCTTACGCAGCTGCAAGAGGGCGGCGTTGTCAAGGTCATCGACTACGCGAAGTAAATGCATCCGTAACGCGTCGTAATCAAATTCACGGTAGGGTAAACTGGAAAAGAATGCCGAAAGGCCGTCATTCGACCTTTCGGCATAGCCGACTTACGTTCGCTGTGAGAAAACACGCACCCTGCCATACGGAGGAAACTTATGAATGAATTCATCCAGCAAATCGTAAACGGGCTGGTCATCGGCTCGACCTATGCGCTGCTGACGATCGGGCTTACCATGATATACGGCCTGATGGGCGTGCTCAACTATGCCCATGGCGAATTGTACATGCTTGGCGGCGTTATCGCGTATTATGCGGTCGAGGCCATGGGCTGCAATTTTTTCCTTAGCATCCCGCTGACGATGATAAGCTGCATGGTGTTTGGCATGCTTATCGAACGCATCTTGATCAAACGGCTCTATAAAGCGCCGATCGTGACGACGGCCATTGTGACCATCGGCCTGTCGATCTTTTTGCAGAACACCATCTTTCTTTTCTGGGGCAGTATGCCCAAAACCATCAACTCGCCCTTCCCGCTTGCCCCGATCAATTTGGCGGGCATCAAGGTCTCGTCGATCAGGATGTTCGTGTTGGGCGTCGCGGTCGTTGCGATCGTCGTAACGCAGATTATTATCAAGAAAACGCGTCTGGGCATGGCTTTGCGCGCCACCTTTCAAGACAAGGATGTTGCGGCGATGTCCGGCATAAACACCCGGCTGGTCTACACGCTGACCTTCGCTTACGGTTCCATGCTGGCGGGTCTTGCGGGCATGCTTTGCGGAAGTTTCCTTACGATCTCACCCTTTATGGGCACGCAGCAGACCAACAAAGCGTGGGCTGTCGCTGTCATGGGCGGCAGAGGAGACATCATGGGGGCGATCGGTTCAGGGTTTATTTTGGGCATTGTGGAAACGCTTGGCGCCGGATACATTTCATCTGCATATAAGGACGCCTTTAGCTTTATCATTGTCGTTCTCGTGCTTGTTTTCAAGCCGAACGGGCTCTTTTCCCGGAATGCGAAACGATGATGGAGGCTATCGGACGTGAAGGAAACATGATGCAGGGAAAGGGAATACGATGAAACGAAAGAACTTGATTATTGTGGCGCTGGCTATCGCGCTGCTGCTGCCGGCGGTTGTCAAATCAGCGTACTATATCCACATTTTGATTCTCGCCATGATGTACATTATGATGACCGAGGGCTTGAATCTTCTGACGGGCTATGTGGGGCTGCTTTCCGTTGGCCATATCGCGTTTCTGGGGATCGGCGCGTATACTTCGGCGTTGATCTCGCTCAATCTCGGCGTGACGCCGCTGCTGTGCATGCTGATCGCGGGGATTGTTTCCGCGCTGTTTAGCTTTCTGGTGGGCAAGATCACGCTGCGCGTGCGCGGCTCTTATTTCGTGATCCTGACCAGCGCCTTCAGCGAGATCACAAAGCTGGTCATCAACAATTCGGAATCCATCACCAACGGGCCTATGGGATTGCGCAACGTGCCCTCGCCGATCCTGTTCGGCTTTGAGCTTCACTCCAAGGTTTCATATTATTACTTTGGGCTGGCGCTGGTGGTTCTCACCACCTATGTGTGCTATCGCATCGTGAACAGCAAGTACGGCCGAGCCTTCAAGGCGCTTCGAGAACAGGAGGAGCTTGCAAGAACCGTGGGCATAGGCTTTGGGCGCTATGCCATGGTCACCGTAGTCGTATCCGGCTTCTTTGCGGGCGTCGCCGGTTCCTACTATGTACACTATACGCACTTTATCAGCCCCGATATCTTTGGCTGGAGCTATACGACCACCATGCTGCTCATGCTTGTCATAGGCGGGAAGGGTACCATTATTGGCCCCATCATAGGCTCCCTGCTCTTTAGTTTTATACCTGAACTGCTGCGTGCGTATGATGATTTCCGCCTGCCCATATACGGATTGATCCTCATGGTATCCATATTGATGATGCCGGACGGCATCATCGCGCCGATTAACCATCTTGCGGCGGGCATACAGAAAAAGATCGGCGCGCCGCGCCTGAAATCCTGATAGGAGGGCCAAGACTGTGGCTTTATTGGAGGTTAGAAATCTAAGTAAGTACTTTGGCGGCCTTGCGGCGGTGAACGACGTAAGCTTTGATTTGGAGGAAGGGCAGATACTGTCCCTCATAGGCCCCAACGGCGCCGGCAAGACAACCACGTTCAACATGATATCCGGCAGCTTTCCAGCGACGAACGGCAGCGTGAAATTCAACGGTATAGAGCTGCTGGATAAGAAGGCTGACACCATCACCTATTTTGGCATAGGCAGAACCTTTCAGATCACGGCGGTGTTCTTTGACCTGTCCGTATTTGAAAACATATTGATCGCGGCGCATTCGCTGCAAAAGAGCACGATTGCCGACGCTCTGCTCATCACAAAACGGTATAAGCGCGAGGAAGCTGCCATACGGGAACGCGCGCGCGAGGTGCTGGAATTCGTTGACCTTTGGGACAGCCGCGACGCTACCGCAAGCAGCCTGCCTTACGGCAAGCAGCGCCTCTTGGAGATTGCGATAGCACTTGCGAACAAGCCCAAGCTTTTGCTTTTGGACGAGCCTGCCGCCGGCCTAAACCCGGAGGAAACGCGGATGCTGATCGAGCTTATCAGAAAGATACGCGACAGCGGCGTCACGATACTTTTGATCGAGCATAACATGGGGCTTGTTATGAATATTTCCGACCATATCGTGGTTTTGGATCACGGCGAGATCATTGCCCGCGGCCTGCCGCAGCAGATCAGCCAAGACCCCAAGGTGATCGAGGCATATTTGGGGAGAGGAGACGCGGAATAATGCTGCAAATCAATAATATTAAGGTGGCCTACGGGAAAACGGTAGCGATACACGGTCTGTCGCTGCATGTGGAGCAAGGTGAGCTTGTGGCGCTGGTCGGCGCGAACGGCGCGGGCAAGTCCACGATCTTACGCACGGTATCCGGCCTTCTGCACCCACTGGAGGGTACGGTGACGTTTGAGGGCAAGGACATCAGCCGCATGTATCCCGATAAAATCCTGAAAATGGGCGTCGCGCATTGTCCCGAGGGCAGACACGTTTGGGGCAGAATGACGGTGGAGGAGAATTTGATCGTGGGCGGCCATGTGCTGCCCAAGTCGGAGCTTTGGGCGCAGGTGGAAAAGATGTATGATATGTTCCCCCGCCTTAAGGAGCGGCGCACGCAGCTTGCCGGAAGCATGAGCGGCGGCGAGCAGCAGATGCTGGCGATCGCCCGCGTGCTGATGACGAATCCGAAATTTCTCATGTTTGACGAGCCGTCGCTGGGTCTTGCGCCGGTCATCGTGGAGCAGGTGATGGATACCATTTCCCAAATTAACAGGGAGAGCGGCGTTACGATCCTCCTGGTCGAGCAGAACGCCAACATGGCGCTTGCCATCGCCAGCCGCGGCTATGTCATAGAAAGCGGCCTGATGGCGTTGGAGGGAAGCGCTGCGGCGCTGCGCAACAACGAGGACGTACGGCGGGCGTTTTTGGGAAGATAAGCATACCGTGCACATACGAACCACGGGTTCGTTAGGACGAAACGGAAGGGGAAAAGTGGACATGCAAAAGCAAACGAGATTCTGTGTGTATGCGGGCTTGACGGCAGCGCTGTCGTATACGATAGCAAAAGTGACGGTTTTTCCGCTGTTTGCCGCCGCCCCCTATCTCAAGATGCACCTTGGTGAAGTGCCGCTGCTGTTGGTGATGCTGCTTGGTCCATGGAAGCTGGCGGTGTGCGCCTTGCTTGTCAAGGAGGTGCTCTCCTTCTTCATATCGGGCAGCAACATATTTGGCCTCTTTTCCGATTTTGTGCTTGTGGGCGCGTGGCTTCTTACGGCAAGGCTGGTGGTCGGCCGCGGCAAGGCGCCGAATTCCGGGAAAAGCGTCATGCTGGGGACGCTTGCGGGCGCGGGGGTGCGGATGCTGCTTTCCGTGCCGGTGAATCTTTTGGTGCTGTGGCTGCAATTCGGCACGCCCGCTGCGGGGGTGATGGTCACGATGCCATATATCCTTTCCTTTAATTTGATCAAAACGCTTTTGAGCGGCGCCTGTGTGGTGCTGCTGTATAATCGTGCAGGCGGCGCGCTGTCGGAATATCTAAGCAAAGCTGCAGACGGCAAAGGCTGGGCGGGCGTTTTTGAAAAACGGTGCAAGGCCGAGACAGGCTGTGCGGTGTGTGAAAGCCAATATGAAAAAGAAAACGTTTTACAATGAAACATCGTATGTGCTGGGCATCTTGCTGATGGCCTTCGGCACGGCGGTGATGAAAACCGCCGGATTTGGCGTATCCATGGTCGTGGCTCCGGCGTATCTTCTTCATCTGTATATATCTGCGTACCTGCCATGGTTTACGTTCGGGGTGGCGGAATATGCCTTGCAGGCCGTGTTGATGGTCGCCATGATGCTCATCATGCGTCGCGTGCGCGCATACTATTTCTTCGCCTTTATTACGGCAATCCTTTACGGTGCGGCGCTGGACGCCTGTATCGCGCTGCTGCAGCCGCTGCCGAACGGCGGCTTTCTGGGGCGGCTTTTGCTTTATTTGTTCGGCCTGTTTTGGAACTCCGTGGGTCTTGCCTTTTTGTTTCAGACATATATCGCGCCGGAGATATACCAGCTGTTTGTAAAGGAGCTTGCGGCAAAGCTGCATAAAGAGGTACACAGGGTGAAAACCTGTTATGACTGCATAAGCTGCGCGGTATCCGTCCTGATGTCCTTCGCCTTTTTCGGGTTCGGCGTCTTTGAGGGTGTAAAGCTTGGCACGGTCTTTTATGCGCTGATCAATGGCTGGCTGATCGGGAAGATCACCGCGTTCTTACATGCAAAATTTGAATTTTGTGATCGTTTGCCGCTGCGAAAGTATTTTCAAGCGTAATGACAGGATAGGATACGGCGTATAAAGGCGCGCGCTTCGCGGCCGATATACGCCGTTGCTTTTATGCTTTATCCGTTTGCGGGTTTACAGCAAGAATCCCGGCAAAGGTATGCGCGCTCACCGCTTTTGCGCATGCCGCACAGAGATATTCAGCCGCCCACAGACCTTGGTGCGCGTGTAGCGATAGAAGCCGTAAAGAAGAACCGATATCGATGCGATCAGCAGCGCGCAGACCGCCATGCCGGAAAGCTCCCCGTATGATAGCTTATCGTCATTGAAATAGAGGATCATGCAATAAAACGCGCAGATGATCGTGGTGCCGGTGAGTATGGGCACGAAGAATACCTGCTTGATCTGCTGCCGTACGGTTTGAAACAGATACCGGTTGGACGCGCCCAAGTGCCGCAGGTCGTCATATACGGAAGCATTGCATAGCGCGATGGTCATGCAGCGCGTATAGAGGATGACGAACACCGCCGCAAAGCAGAGAACCGCGATGAATATGAACAGCATCAGATAGACCGCCATGGTTTTGATGAACTCCATCTTATCTAGGATCCGAAACTGCGGCATGTATTTCCATGCCAGCCGGAAATTGGAGGAATCGCGCAGCGCATAGTCGATGGATTCAAAGCCGTGCGCCGCAATATACGCCTTGTCGTAGGAATATGCTTCGCCCGCGGCGTCGGCCTGCATTTTTTGCACCGGATCCCATGCGTCAAAAAGCTCTACCTCCGGGCCGGAGCGATCAACGATCTCGTAAAAGAGCGCTTTGGCAAAGGCGTAGGTGCTCTCCACGTTTTGGACGTTGAAAACGACCTCCTCCTCGCGCCAGTCGTCGGGCAGCCCCGCGGAAAGGACTGCATAGTCCCCGTCGTCCAATACGCGGCGGCCAAAGAGGACGCTGTTGCATAAAACCGGCTCTACCGGGATGACGGAAAGCGATTTTCCCGTGATGGGATTGGTGACAAGCGAAATGTCGTTGCTGACCATGCCGCCGGAGTCGCCTATGTCGTTATAGACCGCGACCACCGTGCCGGGTGCAAGCTGCAGCTGCCCGCCGGTCAGGGCGTTCCATGCGCTTTCGGATAAAAAGGTGGAGGCGCTGAGCTGCTCTCTGTATTCCGTTGTATAGGTGACGCCCATTTTTCCTTCCGCTTCTACATGGGCTTCGCCGTCATAGGCCAGTATGGCGCCGGGCTGTTGGGCATAGTTTGTGAGGGTCACGTCCATGGCTTTTGCGAGCGCTTGTATTTCCTGCTGCGTGGGCAGGCTTTGATCCGCGCGGTAGTGGAAGGCGTAATCCGCCTTGCGTGCGTCAAACCCTTGATAGGAGGAAACGCCGAGTATGGGCGCGTAGAAGGCCGCAAAATACGCGCCTGCGACGAGCACCGTCACCACAAGCAGGTTGCGGACGGTCTGGCGACCCTGAAAACGCATCATGCTCGTCGTCACCAGATGCGCATAGCGGTTTTTGCCGCGCCGCCAGCCGTTGACCACGGTATGCAGTAAAATCATATAGAGGCCGATCAGGGCGGGAAGATAGAAGATGGCGGTCAGCACCTCCGGCGGATACCATTGCAGCACCGTCACGCAGAAGCTCGGCACCTGATACCCCAGCACCGTTCCCAGCGCAACTAGGCATATGCCTGCTGCTCCATACCAAAGAGGGACGTTGCGAACGGGCTCCGACCTGCGGCTTTCGCTGATGATATCCAATATGTTCGTGCGGCGCAAAAAGCGATAGAGCATCCCAAAGAGCATGATGAGGACATAGGCAAAAAAGGCCAGCGCAATGCCATACGCTTTCCGATCGAAGGACAACACCATTTCCGCCGTGTCCACCACAAGCAGGCGAAACAGGCGCCATACCAGCCATGAAAGCGGCCCGCCAAGCAGCAGCCCCGCGCCGCAGGCAAAAAGCGCAAGTGCTGCAAGCTCGCGCCTAAGCAATCCCGCAAGCTGCGATTTCGTTGCGCCAAGCGCTAAGAATATGCCGCATTCACGGGATTTATAGCGGAAGAACAGGCCGCTTGCATAGGCGGTGAACACGCCGCAGCCGATCACCGTCAATACGAAGATCATCATCATCTGCTTGCGGGAATCGCCCCCTTCGGGCAGCACGGTCAATACGGTGGGGGAGCGCATCATGAGCACATAGGCGGTGATGAGCAGCGTGGAAAAGAAGCAGCACGCGGCTAGCAGCGCGTATTGGCTGCGGCTTTTGTGACGGAGCTTTGCGTAAAGCTGCGGAAATGTAGTCACGCTCATCGTGCCGCCTCCTGCGCGCCCATCTCGCGGATGGTATTCAGCAGCTCGTCCTGAAAGGCGCGGCGATCCGCATCCTTCCGTTCCAGCGTGCGCCACACCACGCCGTCCTGCAAGATGACGACCCTGTCGCAAAAGGAGGCGGCAAAGGAATCGTGTGTGACCATGAAGATGGTGGCGTGAAGCTCCCGCTTGGCTTGCAGGAAGCTTTCGATCACCACGCGGGAGGATTTGGAATCGAGGTTGCCCGTAGGCTCGTCGGCCAAGATCAGCGCCGGCGCGTTGATGAGTGCGCGGGCGATGGCGGTACGCTGCTTTTCGCCGCCCGAAATTTCGGCGGGGAATTTGTTCTGGATGGCCGTGATGCCAAAAACCTCGCACAGGCGGTCAGCGGATTGCTCCATTTGCGCGCTTGGCTTGCCGCCGATGATGCGGGGCAGCATGATATTGTCGCGCACACTCAAGCCGTCCAGCAGCAGAAAATCCTGAAAGACAAAGCCCAGCTTTTGATTTCGCACAGCGGCGATGGCGTCCGCGCCAAGGCGGCTGATGTCCGTATTTTCCAGCAGGATGCGGCCGCTGTCGGCGGGGATATAGCAGCAGATGCAGTTGAGCAGCGTGGTCTTGCCGGAGCCCGACGGCCCCATGACCGCCACGAATTCACCTGTCTCCACTTTGAGCGACACGCCTTTTAGCACCGCATAGTTCGTTTTCCCGACCTGATAGGATTTACATAGGTTTTCTACCGTTAACATACCGTTTTCTCCTTTGCGCATAGCATTACGAAAACACTATAGCGAGGCGCACGGCGACGCGCAAACGGCCTTGTCAAAAACGGTTGCTTTGCCGTCAAGTTTGGTTTTACGCAATCGCGCGGGCATGCTACAATAGGGACAAACTCAAGGGAGGAGAGCGGTCATGCTGCGTATTGGCATATGCGATGACGTGCGCGACGCGCGCACGCTGCTGCGCGCCTTGCTGGAGCGTGTGCTCGAGGGGCGCGCGCTGCCGTACAGCACCTTTGAATTCTCCTCCGGCGAGGGCGTCCTTCGCTGGCTGCAAAGCCATCCGGGAGAGCTGGATCTGGTATTTCTGGATATTGAAATGTCCGGGATGAACGGCATGGAAACCGCCCGGTGCCTTCGCCAAAGCGATGCGGGCCTACAGCTTGTGTTCGTCACGGGGTATGCGGAATATGTGTACGACGGTTATTCCGTCGGGGCGCTGGGGTATCTTTTAAAGCCGTGCAAGCGGGAGCAATTGGAGGGTATTCTGGATCGGGCGCTAGGCACGCTCCACCGGGACGCCGAACAGGCCTTCGTCTGCCGCAGCGGTGAGACCGTCTACCGCATCCCCCGCAAGGATATCCTTTATTTTTACTCGGACAGGCGGCTGGTGCATTGCGTGACGGCGGAAAAGACCTTTACGTTTTACGGCAAGCTGGACGAGGTAGAGGCGACGTTGGGGGATAATGCGTTTGTGCGCATCCATCAGCGGTATCTGGTGCACGCCGCGGCTGTAGAGCAGGTGGATGGCAGCGAAGCGCGCGTAAACGGGCAAGCTCTGCCCGTCAGCCGCGCCTGCCGCAATGACGCCCTGCTTGCCCTGACGCGGGCGATGCTGAAATGAGGACGCTATGAGCTTGATGGTCGTGGGCATATTCTCTCTGCTTTTCCATATCGGCGCGATGGCCGTTGAGGGCGTGCTTGTGGGCGCATCCGCCAAACGGCTGCTTCCCCAAAGGGAGGGTCGCCTGCGCCGCGTGGGGCCGTATGCGCTTTTTGCCATGTGCGTGCAGCTACCAAGCTGGATTGGCGATGAAAACCCGCTGATCCTGCTGCCGTTTTTCATCGGCGCATTTCTTGCGTGCTACAAGGGGCCGCTTTCGGCGCGGCTGGTGATGGGCTGCATGTTTTATCTCTTGCTGGTGCCGGTCAATATGATGCTGGATACGGTAGAACGATGGAATAGCTGGGACGCGGGCAGCGTATCGACGATGCTTGCAAAGGTCGCCTTTGCCGTACTGCTGTTTTTTCTGGTGCGCCGCCTGACCCGTGAGGGCGGGACGCTTGACCTGTCGGGGCGGCTATGGTGGCTTTGCGGGCTGCTCTCTCTTGCACCCATGTTTGCGACCCTGTCCTTCTCGATTTGGAATGGGCTTTTTCACCATAATATCGACGCCGCGCAGCTGCGGCTGGCCTATACGACCTTGCCCTTTGTTGTGCTTTCCGCCGTCGCGCTGCTGATTGCGGCGACGGTGCTTTCCCAACACGAAAAATGGCAGCGGGCGGCACAGCTATCCGATATGCGAACCCTGTATTATGGGAGCCTGCAAAAGCAGGAAACGCAGGTGCGCACGCTGCGACACGACCTTCGCAATCATCTGACGGTGGCGCAGGGCTTGCTGCAATGCGGCGACGTAGAGCGCGCGAAGGCGTATCTTGCGGAATTATCGGATTCCCCGGCGCTACATGGCGTGCGGCGCATCTGCCAAAACGATACGGCCAATGTGGTGCTCTCCTGCAAGCTGGAGCAGATGGAGGATATGGGGGTGGCGGCGGATTTTCTCATCACGCTGCCGCCCAAGCTGCCCGTGGCGGACGCCGATCTTTGCGCGCTGCTGGGCAACGCCCTGGATAACGCCATGGAGGCCGCGGCGCGCTCGGCGGATCAAACCGTCGTGCTGCGGATGCGCGCGGATCGGGGGATGCTGATGCTGCGGGTGGAAAACGCCTTTGCGCAGGAACCGGTGAAGCAAAACGGCGTGTTCCGCACCGCAAAAAGCGACGCGGCTTCGCACGGCTTTGGCATACAGGGCATGCAGGCGATCGCGGAGCAATACCATGGCACGCTGCACACACAGATCCGTGATGACCGTTTCGAGCTGCTGGTTTGCTTCCCGCTCTGTCAGGAAAGCGGTTCGCCGGCTTGAACGTGAGGATTTGAAGGACGCAAAAAAGAAATTTCTTTACAAAATGGCCTCTGCATGCTATGCTGTCCCAGTATTATGATGCTACGCACAAGAGCATGGATGTGCTTTTGATTAAATAAAACGCAAAATCCCCCCCGTTGTCTGTCGCATTTATGGTACACGCGCCCGGGAAAGCCCGTTGCGCGAAGCGGAGCGTTCCGTCTCCGCCGATCCATAATGAACAGCCGACGCGAGGGGTCTTTTTATAAGATCTCGCCCGTGTGATGCGGCCTGATCTTATTTTTATGGAAAAAACATGGAACAGAAAGAGGATAGAATGACCTATAAAGAACAATTAACGAACAATATGCAGGAAACCCTGCAAAACGCGGGCTACACAGACCCCACGCCCATTCAGGCGCAGAGCCTTGAAGGGCTGCTCGCAGGCCGCGATATGATCGGCATTGCACAGACCGGCACCGGAAAGACCGCAGCCTTTGGCGTACCCATCATTGAGCGCGTATGGTCGGAGAACAAAAAGACGCAGGCGCTGATACTTTGCCCCACGCGTGAGCTGGCGCTGCAAACCACGGAGGTGCTGCGGAAGCTTTCCGCGCACAAGCATCTTCGCGTCGTGAGCATATACGGCGGGCAGAACGTCAAGGTGCAGATCAGCGCCCTGCGCACGGGTGCGCAGATCGTGGTGGGCACGCCGGGTCGCGTCAAGGATCTGCTCGAACGCAATGTGCTCAAGTTTGCGAACGTCCGCCATCTCGTGCTGGACGAAGCGGACGAAATGCTGGATTTCGGCTTCCTGCCGGATATCCGCACCATCGTTGCGACGGTGACGGGCGAGCATCAAACGCTGCTGTTTTCCGCGACCTTCAACAAGGAGATCGCCAAGGTGGCCGCGCAGTTTTTGCACGATCCATTGCGCGTAGAGGTGGGCGTGCGGGACGAACCCGTTGACACCGTCCGCCAGATGTGCATCAAGACCGAGGAGGGGACAAAGCTTAATACCGTGCGGTATTTGCTGCGCGAGACTGCGCCGCGCCTCGCGCTGATCTTCTGCAATACGCGCCGCCGCGTTAAGGCGCTTACCAAGAAGCTGGGCGACGCGGGCGTTTCCGCGGCGTGTCTGCACGGCGATCTTTCCCAAAATCAGCGGGACGGCATCATGCGCTCCTTCCGGCTTGGCAATACAGCCGTGCTGGTCGCAACGGACGTGGCCGCGCGCGGCATCGACGTGGAGAAGATCGATCTTGTGATCAACTACGACGTGCCCGACAAGCCGGAATACTATGTGCATCGCATAGGCCGTACGGGCAGAGCGGGGCATGACGGACTGGCCTGTACGCTGGTGAGCCCGGACGACAGATCGCGCCTGCGGGATATCCGTTTGCGCTATCATGTGCTGGCAAACTAAAACGCGCCAAGAACACCTTGACGCGGGCGAAAGAAACGCTAAAATAGAGATGCAAAGGTAAAAACACGTCCCGGTAGGTAGTCCGGGAGTACCCCTTTCGGGGGTATCAGTAACCTGCCTCCTTGGTTGTCCATCCTTTGCCGTAGCCATTTTGCATAAGGAGGGAAGCGGTATGGAACATACCAAGGCAAGGCTGACGGTGTTTTTTGAGGATCCTTTCTGGGTCGGTATGTACGAGCGTGAGGCGGACGGGCAGTATGCGGTTTGCAAGATAACCTTCGGCCCGGAGCCGAAGGATTACGAGGTTTATCAATACTTCCTCGATCATTGGCGCATGCTTCGCTTTAGCCCCGCCATCGAGGCGGCGATAAGCGAGGAACGCCGCAGAAATCCCAAGCGCGTGCAGCGCGAAGCGCAAAGAGCCGTCCAAAACACCGGCGTCGGCACCAAGGCACAGCAAGCCCTGCAGCTCCAGCGGGAACAGGGCAAGCAGGCGCATAAGGCCGTGTCAAAGGCACAGCGTGAAGCTGAAGCAGAGCGGCTATTCGCTCTCAAACAGGAAAAACGCAAGGAAAAGCACAGGGGGCATTGACGCTCCCTGTGCTTTTGACTTTCGCTTTGCGCCTGAAAAACCTTTTTCAGGGCATAGCGTTCTATGCTATACTAGGGGAAAACAATTCGCAAAAACGTGCGGAAAGGGCGAAAAATGATGTGTAAGCTAAGACCTTGGCGGATGGAGGACGCGGCTGATCTTGCGGCGGCGCTCAACAACAAGCATATTCATGACAACCTGCGCGACGGGCTGCCCTATCCGTATACCGAGGCGGACGCGCGGGACTTTATCGGGGCGATGCTGTCCGCCGATCCGCACGCGACCTTTGCCTTTGCCATCACGCTTGCGGATAAGGCCGTTGGCAGCATCGGCGTGTTCCGCAAGGAAAACATCCATTTTCGCACAGCCGAAATGGGCTATTATATCGCGGAGCCGTACTGGGGCAAGGGTATCGGCAGCAGCGCTGTGCAGCAGGCGTGTCAATATGTCTTTGAAAATACCGACATCCTTCGCATCTTTGCGGAGCCCTTCGCGTATAATGCCGCCTCCTGCCGCGTTTTGGAAAAGAGCGGCTTTGTATACGAGGGCACGCTCAAGAGCAACGCTGTGAAAAACGGCATGGTTCTGGATATGAAGCTTTACGCGCGCGTCAAAGCGTAGCTGCCTGCGCTTTCTTGTCAAGCAGCGCATTGCGGTAATAGATCACGATGCCGGTTGCGACCATCAGGGTATTGAGCACATAGAAGAACCAGACATAAAACGGTGTGGAAACGCCCGCATATGCCTTGGCGACCTTGCTTGCGATGCCAAAAAGATAGCCTATCACGATGAAGAAATAGAAAAGCACGCTGGTGCCTTTGGCGGTGCGAGCCTTCCAGAGCTTGGTGATGTTGAGCGGCCAGGAAAGGCCAAAGCAGACCACCATGCAGACCTCCAATACGTTTGCCATAAAAACGGACTCCTTTGCGCATGAAATAAGCGGTTAAAAACGCTGCAAGCAAAGCATAACACGATTTGCGCTTGCGCGAAACCGTTTGATTGGCAAAGCATGCAAAAAAAGATGAAAAAAGTTTTTTATTAGGCGAGACAAACATTTTTATTGATGCTATAATGACGCCCTACGTCAGAAAAGGAAGGAGCGTCCTATGCCACATCAGGATACCATCATCATTCGCGGCTTGACCCAAAACAACCTGAAAAACGTTTCTCTGGATATTCCCAAGGAAAAGATCGTCGTGTTTACCGGCGTGTCCGGCTCCGGCAAATCCAGCATCGTTTTTGACACCATCGCCGCCGAAAGCCAGCGCCAGATGAACGAGACCTATACAGCCTTCATTCGCGGGCGGCTTCCCAAGCATGAAAAGCCAAAGGTCGATCGCATCGAGAACCTCTCCGCCTCCGTCATTATCGACCAGAGCCGGCTGGGCGGCAACGCACGCTCCACCGTGGGCACCATCAGCGACCTGTATTCGGCGCTGCGCGTGCTGTTCTCCCGCATCGGTACGCCGTATGTGGGGACGGCCTCCTGCTTTTCCTTCAACGATCCGAACGGCATGTGCAAGGAGTGTTCCGGCTTGGGGAAAGTGACGGAATTGAACGTGGAGCTGATGATGCTTCCCGAGGAGAGCTGGAACACCGGCATGGTGGACGCAACGCTTTTTCGCGTCGGGAGCTGGTATTGGCAGCAATATCGGGATTCCGGCCTATTTGACCTCGACAAGAAGTGGAAGGATTACACCGAGCGGGAGCGCAACCTCATGCTCTACGGCGCCTACGAGCCGGGCGGCAAGCGCGTGAGCAAGCAGGTGGAGGGGCTGCACAATCAATATTCGAGGCTGTTCCTCAAGCGCGACCTTTCGGATATGAGCGAGAGCATGCAAAATCGTTCCGCCGAGCTCATCCAGCAGAAGGAATGTCCCGTCTGCCATGGCAAGCGGCTCAACGAAGCGGCGCTTTCCTGCAAGGTGGCGGGGTACAACATCGCGGAAATGTCGGATATGGAGTTTTTGCAGCTTCGGGATGTGCTTCGTGGCGTCGACGATCCGCGCGGCGCGACGATCGTGGAGACGCTGGTCGCCTCCCTGACCCGCATGATCGATATCGGCTTGCCGTATCTCAACATGAACAGGGAATCCGCCTCTCTTTCCGGTGGCGAAGCGCAGCGGCTCAAGCTCGTGCGCTATATGGGCAGCGCCCTGACCGGCATGGTCTATATCTTTGACGAGCCCAGCACCGGCATGCACCCGCGCGACGTGCACCGCATGACAAAGCTCCTGCAAAGCCTGCGGGACAAGGGCAACACCGTATTGGTCGTGGAGCATGACAAGGACGTTATTTCCATTGCCGACGAGGTGATCGACGTGGGCCCGCTGGCGGGTCAAAACGGCGGCGAGATCTTATTCCAGGGAACCTACGCGCAGCTTCTTTCCTCCGGCACGCTCACGGGGCAGGCCATGCAGGAGCAGGTGCCCATCAAACTCAATCCGCGCATCCCCAAGGAATTCCTTCCCGTGCGCAACGCCAACCTGCATAACCTGAAGAACGTTTCCGCGGATATTCCGCTTAATGTGCTGACGGTGGTGACGGGCGTGGCGGGTTCGGGCAAAAGCAGCCTCATTCGGGATGTGTTCGCCGCGGAATACGCGGATCGCGTGGTGCTGGTGGATCAGTCGCCCATCACGGCGACGGGTCGTTCTACGCCCGCGACCTTCCTTGGCTTCTTCGATGAGATCAGAAAGCTGCTGGCGGCAGAAAACCATGTGGACGCAGCGCTCTTTTCCTTCAACAGCAAGGGCGCATGTCCCGCCTGCAAGGGTAAGGGCGTGGTGGTGACGGAGCTTGTGTTCATGGATCCCGTGACGACGGTTTGCGAAGCATGCGAGGGCAGGCGCTATAACGAAGAAGCGCTTTCCTATCGGTATCACGGCAAAAACGTGGTGGAGATCTCCCAAATGTCCGTGCAGGACGCGGCGGTATTCTTCCGCGATGTGCCCAAGGTCGCCAAGCACCTCAAGGCCATGCAGGAGGTGGGGCTATCTTATCTTTCTTTGGGGCAGCCGCTTTCCACCCTGTCCGGCGGCGAGCGCCAGCGGGTGAAGCTTGCGAAGTATCTTGACAAAAAGGGCAACATCTATGTGTTGGACGAGCCTACGACCGGCCTGCACGCGTCCGACGTCAAAAGCATCATGAAGCTACTGGACAGCTTTGTTAAGCGTGGCAATACGGTGATCGTGATCGAGCATAATCTGGACGTGATGAAACAGGCGGATTACATCATCGACATCGGGCCGGACGGCGGCACCGGAGGCGGCGAGGTCGTCTTTACCGGCACGCCCAGGGAGATGACCATTGCGGATACCATCACGGCAAAATATCTGCGGCGGTCTTTAACGTAAATTGCACGTTTTCAATTGTGCCGCGATATGGTAGACTGTAGCGGATCGATAGAAAAAGCAGAAAGTGCAGGCCGGAGGCGCGTATGGAAATACAGGAAAATCGAGTGCAGGAAAAGACGCAGACCCGCGCGGGATATCCGCAGCGGATCGCCCGGCTGCTGCTGGGGCTGGTGCTGTTTTCCATCGGCTCCTATTTGACCATTCAGGCTAACATCGGCCTTGCGCCGTGGGAAGCGTTCAGCATGGGCGTATCTACGGCTACGGGCACAAGCTATGGGAATATTCTGGTGCTTTCCGGCTTTGTGATCCTGCTGATCGATATCGTATTAAAGGAAAAGATCGGCTTTGGCACGGTGCTCGATATGCTGCTGATAGGCAAATTTGTGGATCTGTGGCGCTGGATGGAGCTTGTCCCCATGATGGACAGGTTCCTGCCCGGTCTTGGCCTGCTGCTGCTGGGGCAGGTGTGCATTTGCGTGGCAAGCTGCTTTTACATCGGCGCGGGCTTTAGCTGCGGCCCGCGCGACGCGCTGATGGTGGCATTGGGGAAGCGCTTTCCCAAGACGCCTATCGGTCTTATTCGCGGCCTGATCGAAGGCTCTGTGCTGTTGGTCGGCTGGCTTTTGGGCGCGAAGGTGGGGATAGGCACCGTGATCGCGGTGTTTGGCATCGGCTTCATTTTGCAGCTCACCTTTAAGCTGCTGCGCTTTGACGTGACGGCCGTGGTGCAGGAGGATCTTTTACAAACGGTGCGGGGCATGCGAAAAGAGATCGCGGCTGCGGAGAAATAAAAATGCAAATTGAAAAATGCAAGCATCTATAAAGGTCAAATGACCTTTATAGAAAAAGAGCATCCCGGTGAAGGGATGCTCTTTTAGGTCGGTTGTGTTATCTCCTATTTCTGAAGCAATCGCTGCACAGAACCGGCTTGTCGCCATGGGGCTGGAAGGGAACCTGGCAGGATTTTCCGCACTCGCTGCATACTGCATCGTACATCTGGCGAGGGCCGTTGTCACGTCCGCCGTTCTTCCGGGCCATACGGCAGGCTTTGCAGCGCTGCGGTTCGTTCGTGAAACCCTTCTCGGCAAAAAACTCTTGCTCGCTGGCAGTAAAGGTGAATTCTTGTCCGCAATCTTTGCAGACGATGGTCTTGTCGCTGTACATAAATACCTCTTAGAAAGAATTATGCAGTGGGGTTACCACCACACGAGTAAGACTATATCCTATTGGAAGCCAAAAGTCAAACATAGGTTTCACATTTCTTGCATTTGTTTTTTGAAACAGGAAGGCGCCTCCGCTATTGCCCTGTCGCAGCCAGCGTTTGCAGCGTATCGCCTGCGATGCGATAAACCGTCCAATCCTCCATAGGCTCTGCGCCCAAGGACAAATAAAAATCAATGCTTGGCCGGTTCCAATCCAGACACCACCACTCCAAACGCCCGCAGCCGCGCTCTACGGCAATCTTGGCAAGCTGCCCGAACAGCGCCTTTCCGTACCCTTTTTTGCGGTGCTCCGGCAATACGAACAGATCCTCCAGATACATGCCCGCGCGGCCGAGGAAGGTGGAGAAGTTATGGAAGAACAGGGCAAAGCCGACCTCTTGGCCATCCACCACGACAAAGAGCACTTCGGCCATTTTCTTTTCAAAAATCCATTCCCGCAATACGTCCTCTGTCGCTACGACCTCTGCCGACATCTTTTCGTATGCCGCAAGCTCCTTAATGAAGAACAGGATCTTTGCCGTGTCAGCCGCTTCCGCGAATCGAAATTCCATTTTTGTTTCCAATGGATAAGCTCCTTTTCTTATGCTACATAAATTGCGCTAAGATAGCCGCAACGAAAATGGAAGGAAGATAATCGAGTATCTTGAGCTTGGTAAGTCCCAGCATGTTGCAGCCCATGCCCAAGAGCAGCACGGAGCCCATCGCGGTGATCTCAGCGATGGCATGCGTGCTTAAAAAGGGAGCGATCACCTGTGCAAGCAGCGTGATACTGCCTTCCACAAGTAAGATCGCCGCTGCGGAAAAAACGACGCCCACGCCCATGGTGGCTGAAAAGACAACGCTGGACACGCCGTCGATCACAGATTTGGCGATCAGGGTACTGTGATCGCCGGAAAGCCCGCTTTGCAGGGAGCCTATGATGGCCATAGCCCCCACGCAAAACAGCAGCGAGGTCGTAACGAAGGCCGCGGAAAAGCGGCTGTCGCCCCTTGCAAGCTTTTTGCTGAGCCAATCCCCAAATCTGTTGAAATGCCCGTCAAAATCCAGCCATGCGCCCATGCCGCCGCCCAAAACGACGGAAAGTATGGTGATGAGCTGGTTTTCTCCCTCCAGCAGGCCCGTAATGCCAATATAGATCACGACCAGCGCCAGACCCTTCATGATTGCGTCCGTGACCCGTTCTGGCAAGCCCTTTCCCAAAAGCAATCCGACGAGGCCGCCCGCTACGATCGTGCCGGTATTCAATAATGCACCGAACATATGATTCTCCTTATTCTTTCTTTTTTTCCAGCGTCAACGCGCCGATGAGTGAAATAAGCAAAGCGCCGATCGCGTCCGTGATGATATCCTTCATGGTATCCGCGAGCGCAGCGCGGCCAACGAGCGCCACGCCGGCTTCAGTCCGGAATTTCTGCATGTTCATGCCGAGCAGGCCGTCGAAGGAAAACTCATAGATCTCCCACAGCGCGCCGACCGTAAGCGCGAAACAAAAAGCGAAGAGCGCCACGAAGCGCGTGCTCAAATTGACCTGCGTCGCAGGCGCATCATTGAGGAAGGATACCAGAGAAAACCCAAAAGCGCCCAGCATCATGGCGCTCATGGCGTGCAGCAGCGTATCCCAGTGGGGGATGACATAATAGAAGCTTCGCACCTCGCCCAAATAGATGGCGCAATAGAGAAATACAAAAAACATGATGCTCATGTAGTTGGGAAAGCTGATATCCAGCCGGTGCTCCAGTATCGAGGGCAGGAACATGACCAAAAGTCCCAGCGCGCACTGCACCAGCATCAGCACATAATCGCTGCGCAGACGCTCGCCTTCTTGGACGACGGCGGTCGCGGGCGTTGTAACGGTTTTGAACGATGCAAAGCCGATAGAGCCAACAAGAGTCACCAAGAGCGTCCAGAACAGGATCTTTTTCAGGTTAGGTTTCTTTTTCATAATAAGGTAGTATAGCATAAAACACGGAAAGTAGAAAAGGGAATCTGCACGCGGTTCACACACGGCCTAATCGTGGTTGCTTTTATTGGAAATATACGATATAGTGATAACAACATTTCAACAAAAAAGCATGCTTGCGTAATTTTTGCATAGCGCTGGTATGCATACGGCAAAATTCGGGAGCACAGGCGATTTTATCCAAAAATCGTACAAAGAGGGTAGGCGGACGATAGCGCATGGCAAATAAGGAAACCGATAGAAAAGTAATGCTCGTTGCGGATGACACAGAATCAAGCCGTATGCTCATGCGTGCTATATTTGAGGATACCTATCGTGTTTTGGAAGCGGAAAACGGTGTGATCGCGCTGGATATGCTTAACAACATCCCCGATATTGAAATATTGATCTTGGACATTTCCATGCCGGAGCTGGATGGCTTTGGTGTGATGGCGGTGATGCATGAGGACGTCCGCCTGCGGGATATACCGACCGTCGTGGTGACGGCAAGCGAGGATCTGGATACGCAGATCGGCGCCTTGGAGGGCGGTGCTGTGGACGTGCTGACCAAGCCCATCAATCCGCAGATCGTGATGCACCGTATCAAAAACATCATGGCGCGCAAGGAAGCCGATCGGATCGCGGAGCAGAACCGCGCCATAGAGCGGGAGCTTGCGTCCATGGATATGGATGAAAAGTCCGGCATCTATAACAAATATGGCTTTATCCGGCACACGGCGCGGCTGCTGCATGAAAATCCCGCCAAGCAGTATGTGATCGCCCGCTGGGATATGGATAACTTTAAGGTTTACAATGACATATTCGGCGCGGAAGCGGGCGACGCGTATCTTCGCGCGGTGGGCGACCGTTACAGGGAACTGGCGAGGGAGATACCCGGCTTGGCCGTCTACGCCCGTTACGATGCAGATCATTTTATCTGCTGCCGTGAAGCGGATAGCCTTGATCCTGAAAAGGCGCTGGACAATATCGAACATGATTTTACGGCCAAATCGGAGGCTGCATTCAAGTTTATACCCCGCATGGGCATTTATCGGGTCGAGGATCCGACGCTGGATATCACGCTGATGAGCGACAGGGCGCTGCTGGCGCTGCGCGCAACGAAAGGCCGCTTTGATCAGCGTTATGCGTGGTATGACGATTCCATGCGCGCGGCGCTGCTTGAAAAGCAGGAGATCACGACGGAGATGCAGTTTGCCCTGCAAAACGGGCAGTTCGTGCCCTTTTTCCAGCCGCAGTACAACCATTCCACCGGTGCCATGATCGGCGCGGAGGCGCTTGCGCGGTGGCAGCACCCGCAGAAGGGTCTGATTCCGCCGGGAAGGTTTATTCCGTTGTTTGAGACCAACGGCTTTATCTACGAATTGGATAAGTGCATTTGGGAGCAGGTCTGCATGCTGCTGCGAAAGTGGCTGGATGCGGGGAGCGTGCCGTTGCCGGTGTCGGTCAACATTTCGCGCTACGACATTTTTCAGGAAGGATTCTACGAAACCATCACGGGGCTTGTGGAAAAATACTGTATCCCCGTTTACCTGCTGCGGCTGGAGGTCACGGAATCGGCATTCGCAAAATCCACGAAGCAGATCATTGACATGGTGGAGCGGCTGAGTGATTTTGGCTTCCTTATAGAGATCGATGATTTTGGCTGCGGCTATTCCTCCTTCAATACCCTGAAGGATGTGCCCGCGCATATATTGAAGCTGGACATGCAGTTTTTGGAGGGCGGGGACGATTCGCAGCGTGGCGGCAATATATTGGAATCCATTGTGCGCATGGCTAAATGGCTGGGCATGCCGTTCATTGCAGAGGGT
>JAUNJX010000020.1 GCA_030533005.1 Clostridia bacterium
CGATGTGCATGAGCGGCCTTGTAGGCGGCTTCGTCGTAATGGTTGCGGATATTTTGGCGCGCATACTCTACAGCGCCGAGCTGCCCATCTCCATACTGACCACAGTAATCGGCGTGCCGATCCTGCTGTATTTTATGTGCAAGCGCGGGAGGGATCGTACATGAGCGAGCTTTTCCGTCTTGACGGCATGCGCGTTTCCTACGGGAAGCGGGAGATCATACATAACGTGAGCCTGCATATTCAAGCGGGCGAATTCTGTGCGCTTCTGGGTCTTAACGGAAGCGGCAAGACCACCATACTCCATGCGGCCTGCGGGTTGATTCCCATGGCGGGTCATTGTATGATAGACGCACAGGATTGCACCGCGCTGCACGAAAGAAAACGCGCGCAGTTGATCTCCTTTATCCCGCAGACCTGCGGCTTAAGCGGCGGAAAGACCGCTTTGGAGGTCGTGCTGATGGGCTTCAACGCGCGATTGGGGCTGCTGGAATCTCCCTCGGCCGCGCAAAAAGCGCAAGCGCTGCACGCGCTTGACAAGCTTGGCTGCGCAGAGTTTGCGCAGGCGGACTTTGGGGCGTTAAGCCAAGGGCAGCGCCAGCTTGTCATCCTCGCGCGCTGCATCGTGCAGGATACGCCCGTCATGCTCATGGACGAGCCGGACAGCGCCCTTGATTTTCTCAACCGCCATATGGTGCTTGAAAAGATACAAACGCTCATCAAGGCGGAGAACCGCGCGGGGCTGATCACGCTGCACGACCCCAATTTCGCCATGGCCTATTGCGATAGACTCCTGCTGCTGCGTGACGGCGCGCTCACGGCGGAGCTTGACATGCGCACGGTGGATGCTGTGGAGGTGCGCGAAAAGCTCTCGCTGATCTACGGCGCTATCGAGCTTCTGCCGCACAAAAACAGCTATTTGATGGGCAAGGCATAACACCCTTTTACGGAGGAAAAACCTATGGCTTCTGTTTTGATCGCGGATCTTACGGCGCAGGCTGTCAGCCGCGCCCCCGCGCCCGCGCTGCATTACGGGCGGGGCTTGGCCGTGTCGCTGCTTGCACAGCACACGCCCGCGCATTGCCCGCGCCTGTCGAGCGAAAACGCGTTCGTGATAGCACCGGGGCTCTTGACCGGCACGCCCGTGCCCTGCGCGACCCGCGCGAGCGTCGTCGCAAGGGCGGAGGGGCATAGCGGCCTCGCCGTGACCAACATCACGGGCGACCTCCCCCAAAAGCTCGCATCGCTGGACATCGCGGCGATCGTCATCAAGGGAAAGTCAGCGCTGGGCAACGCCGTGCTCTATATTGACGCGCAAGAAACGCGGCTTTTGCACATGCCCAAGCTGCAAGGCTTATCCTGCGGCGAGATCGTAGCGGCGCTGCGGGAGGATATGGGCACGGATTGCGCCATACTCGGCTGCGGCCCCGCTGCGGACATGGCGCTGCCGTTAAGCGGCATATTTACGACCTATCCGGAGGGCACGCCGCGCTTCACCTGCCCGCGCAGCAGCTTTGGCGACGTGCCGGGCAGCAAAGGGCTGCGCGCCATCGTGATCAAATACGATCATTACTTCGATGCACCCTGTGCCCACCGCGCGAGCCTGCAAGCCGATGGAAAAAGGCTTGCCCAACGCATCCTCCAAGACCCCATCTGCGGGGGCGCGCTGCCGGGGCTTGGCTCCATTACAATACTGCATCTTCTAAAAAACGGCGGAGCCATTCCCGAAACGCCCCGCCGTGCGCCCGCTTCGCGCCCAAGCGCGGAAGGTCCTATCAACTACTGCTGTGCGCCCATGTGCGCCATCGGCTGTTTAAACCGTCATGCCGGCAGCGGCGGGCGGCTGTTTGCCGCACCCGAGGAGGCGGAGGTTCGCGCCGCCGTGGGGCATTGCTTTGAAGGGATGCTTTCCGAAAGCGAAATGGACGCGCTATCCGCAGCCCTTTCCACAAAGGGCTTGTCCCTAGGGTTAAACGCCACGGAATTCGCATATACGGCGTCCCTATACATGCAGCTTACCGCAGCGTCCCCCACGCCCTCCCTCATCCTCTCCCTTATGGACGAGGTGGCGCAAGGCACGCTCACAGGGAGGCTTCTGGGCGGCGGCACCGCAGCGCTTTGCCGCCTCTATCCCAACGACGAGGCCGTGCAGAAGCGCCTGACCCGTCCCGCCGTGCAAAGTGAAAAACAGCATGCCGTCAAGCTCGCCGTCATCAGCGAGGCGCTTCGAGACGTCGACGATATGGAGCGGCTGTACAGGCAGATATTTTTAATGGAAAACTTAGGTCTTTGCATCTTTTCCTCCTTTGCACTGCTCAATCACGCAGATACGCTTGCTTTGCTTGCGCGGCTGTACGCGGCCAGGACGGGAGAAGACGCCGATGCCGACAAGCTGCTTTCTTACGCGGGAGAGTGCCTCGAAGCAGAAGAAGCGCTTAAAACGCAAGACGCGCTTGCTGGCGCCGGGCACAGCGTGCCCGAGTTTGTTAAGGTTCTATACCGCTACTTTAGCGCATAAGGAAAGCAGGATGGAAGAAACATATCAGCATTGCCCGAATCTGCGTGATCTTGGCGGTCTGCCCGCGTCAAACGGGCTGCGCGTCCGCCCCGGCCGGCTACTGCGCGCCGGAGCGCTTTGGCAGATGACGGCGCAGGAATGCGCGGCGCTCAGGTCTATTTTGGCCGTATTCGACCTGCGCAGCGAAAACGAGCGGCAATATCATCCCGATCCGCCGCTGCCCGGCGCACGGTACATCCCCATTTCCGTGACCGAAAGCGGCAGGCGGGAATATGTGCAAAGCAAGCGCACCATGGAGGACAAGGTGCAGGACATCCTCGCGGGCTATGCACGGCACGAACCCATCGCATCGCTTCGCATGACGGACGTTTACCGCCGTATGATCCTGTCCCCGGAAATGAAGCGCTGCTTGCAAACCATCCTCCGCATACTCGCCAATGAACCCCAAGGCGCGGTGCTGTTTCACTGCGCCGCGGGCAAGGATCGCACGGGCGTGGTGGCGGCTGTGCTGCTAAGGCTGCTCGGCGTATCCGACGAGATCATCTTTCAGGATTATCTGTATACGAACAAAGCCCTCTCCCACGAGCTGGAGAGAGCCGAACGCCTTGCGCTTGCCGCTTCGCATGACCCCGCCGCCGCCTTTTACGCAAAGGGCTTCTTCGCGGCCTGCCCCTGCTGGCTTTTTGCGGCGCTCTCCACGATGGACAGCCGCTTTGGCAGCGCCGAGGGCTATATTCTTCACTGTACGGACATAACGCCCGACGAGCTTACGCGTTTTCGGAATAGCTGTCTTGTGTCAACGGACGCTGCCGCTTATCCAGCTTCAACAGCAAAAGCAGAGTAACATAACTGATACCGATCACGATTACGCCCAGCGCCATGGACACGCCGATGTTGAATTCGTGTATATTCAGCACCATGGAGATGGAGATGGGTCTGTTATGTACGCCGTAGAGCAACGCGGAAACCGTATACTCGCCCATCGTGCGAATAAAGACCAGGATGCCGCCCGCGGCAATGCCCGGCGCGATCCCCGGCAGCACGACGCGCAGAACCGTAAGAAAGGGCGACGCGCCAAGACTTCTGGACGCATCCTCAAGGACAGGATTAAAGCTGTCCATCGCCGTATCGTTTGCGCTTAGAAGCAACGGCAGGGCGATGATGATATAGGCTATGGGCAGGATGGAAAAACCGCCGATCAGCGCCTGACCAAAGGCAAAGATGCTTTTTGTGTTGAAGGCGTTGATCATGTTGACGCCGATCACGCTTACCGGCATACACCATGGCAGAAGCATGATGCTTTTTGCCATTCTGCTCCACACGCCACGCTGCCGCCATGAAAGATAGGATACCGGAACGGTGAGTAAAAGCCCTCCGCCCACCGCCATAAACGACATCTTCAAGCTGTTGATAAGCGGCTTCAAAAACCGCGCGCTATGGAATATGTTGGAGAAGTTCTCAAGCGTCAGCTCACACGGGAAAATGTCCGTCATAATAGAGTGGGTCGTGTTGAAGGACATATATAGGATGCCCGCAATGGGAATAACGACCATGAACACCTGCAAGCCCATGAGAACATGAAAAAGAGCCCTGCGAGCCGAGCCTTGTCGCTGCGGCATCAACGGCGTTGCGCGTACCGCTCTTGTGTAAGTGCAGCGCTTTTTATAGTATTCGAGCAGCAGCATAACGGACGCGCTCATGAGAAGCAGCATCAGCACCTGTACGGACGCCACATCCATATAGTTATTGGCCTTGGATCTTACGATCTGCGTACTAAGCACCTTGAATCCTCCGCCAATCAGGTTTGGCGCGGAAAACGCGCCGACGCCCGAGGCGAAGGTCATCGTAGCCGATGTGATAAGCGCCGGCCGAACGGTAGGAAGTATCACGTCCTTACAGATTTTCCATTTTCCCGCGCCAAGGCTCGCAGCCGCCTCCACGGCTGAATAGTCCACATACCGCAGCGCCACGGAAACATTCATGTAAAAATAGACGTATTGCGTATAGGTAATGACAAACAGAATGCCCGGCAACCCGCTAAAGCCGAACAACGGCGTATCCCTGTGCAGCAGCAGCTCTATCAGCTTTGTAACGATACCGCTTTCGCCGTATAGCTGCACAAATGCGATCACGATGATCACGCCCGGTATCATCATCGGGCTTAACAAAATGATATGGAGCAGCCTTTTCATGCGCGGCGCGCAAAAGGTCATATATCCCGCCAGCGCAGAGCCCAGCACGCCGCAGCAAAGGACAGATCCAACGCCCAGCAGGGCTGTGTTTCTGATGACCTGCAAATGATTGGGATTGCTCACATATTCCCTAAAAACCGACAGGGTAAAGCCACCTTCGCCGTGAAACGCCTGCATGACGGTGTTGAGCAAGGGATAGAGAATATAACCCGATAATAGAAAAAACAGGCATGCGTAAAACAAAGCACTTTTGTATCGATCGTATTTCAGCTTTTTCATCGACCATTCCATAACCGCATATACACACGGCTTCCTGTCGAAAAAGCATCGCCGTCCCCACGGTTGAGCGCAACGACCCGGTATATGTCGTTCGCGCTCTTTACGGTATAACGGCAGCACGAGCCATCAAAGAGCACATGATCAACGATCACGGGAATACCGTCCACACCCTCTCCGGATAAAACGAGCTGTTCCGGGCGCACAAGCCGGCTCGCTTGCGCGTCCAGCCCCAAATCCGCCGCGTCCGCCGGTGAAAGGCGATTGATCGTGCCGACAAACTGCGCAACGAATTCATTTTCCGGATGATCATAGATCTGCCGCGGGCTTCCCACCTGCTGCACCGTCCCGTGATCCATCACGGCGATGCGCTGCGAGATACCAAGCGCCTCCTGCTGATCGTGCGTAATAAACAGCGTCGTTACACCCGTTTGCCGTTGGATGTCCTGCAGCTCCTGCCGCATGCGCGCGCGCAGCGCAACGTCAAGATTGGACATAGGCTCGTCCAAAAGCAGCATGCGCGGGCTTATGATCAACGCGCGTGCAATGGCGACGCGCTGCTGCTGTCCGCCCGAAAGCGCATCGATCTTGCGCGAACGATAGTCTTCCATGCCCGTCAGCGCAAGAAAACGGTCGCACCTTTTCTCTATTTCGGCTTTGTCCAGCTTTTGCAGCCGCAGGCCGTAGGCAATGTTTTCCTCCACCGTCATATTGGGAAACAATGCATAGTTTTGAAACACCACGCCCATGCCGCGCTTCTCCGGCGGCTGCCGCGTAATATCCTCGCCATCGATGATAACGCTTCCCGCCGTAGGCTGCAAAAAGCCTGCGATGATCCGCAGCATCGTCGTTTTACCGCAGCCCGAGGGCCCTAAAAGCGTAAAAAGCTCGCCGTGCTTGATCTCCAAAGAAACATTTTGCAGCGCGTAGGTATCCCCGTATTTGTGAGAGATGTTTTCTAAAACGATGCTTTGCATAAGGCGCTCCTAAACAGCAAATACGGGGAACTCTTTCGGGTTCCCCACCATGATATAACATTTTTTACCGATGGACAATCGCGCGATCAGTCCTTGGCCACGTTTTTGCCGGTATCGATCACGTCGGTTTCCCACTGCTCCAGCCATGCAAGCTGATTGCTGCTGATGTTTGCCCAATCGACCGGCAGCGCCTTATACTCGGTCTGCATCCATGCGGGGCAATCCGGCAGGGCGGCGCTCAGGGTAGGCGTGCGGCTGAACTGGTTTGCAAGCATGGCCTGCACCTCTTTGCTGCCGGCAAACTCCACAAAGGCCGCGGCCGCATTGGGATGGGGCGCGTTGTTGAGGGCGGCGATGCAGTCGGTAAGCACCACGGAGCCGCTTGCCGCGTCGATGATCTCAAAGGGCATTTCATTCTTGTCCCGGTTGGTCACGATGTCGCTAAGCACAGCCCAGGATACGGCGGCCTCGCCCTTGCCCAGCGCCGCATACATCATGCTGCCGCTGTTATAATAACCCTTGACGTTCACATCCAGGTCCTTCAGATACTGCCACGCGGCGTCCTCGCCCGCGCTTGCGGTATTGAAATCGATCAGATTGCAGATGGTGGAGCGCATGGAGGAGGAAAGGGAATCACGCACCACGATCTTGTCCTTGTATTCCGGCTTGGTAAGATCCGCCCAATCCTTGGGAGCTTCTTCAGCCGTCATGACGTCCTTGTTGTAGAAAAGCAGAACGGGCGTCTTGATGGTGCCGTACCAATAGCCTTCGGCGTCCTTGAACAAGGGATCCAGCTCCGCGCCCCAGCTCGGGGTGGTCGCCGCGAACAAGCCTTCGCCCTTGAGGATGGTATGGGTAGCGCTGTCGCCGCCGTACATGATATCCGCCTGCGGATTCTCCTTCTCGCTTCTTACGCGATCCGCAAGCTCGCCCTTTAGGTTGATGCTCTCGACCTTGACGCCGGTTTTCTCCTCAAAGGCTTTTGCGACGACTTCCAGCAGTTCCTCGGAATGCGTCGAATACACCACCAGCGTGTCCTCAAGCTCTGCGGCTTCCTCGGCGGCGGGGGCTTCTTCTGCTGCGGGCGCTTCCGCAACCGGGGCTTCCGTCGCTGCGGGCGCCTCCACAGCGGGGGCGGCAGGCGCTTCGGGGGCGGCGCTGCAAGCCGTAACGGAAAGCAGCATCATGAACGCCAACAAAATGGGTATCAGTTTCTTCATGTGTTTTTTCTCCTTTAATGTGTTCTATGGGAAAATGCTTCAACGCCTTACAGCGCTCGAAATCCAGAAAGGCACACCGGCCTGCACGCTTGGGTCTTTATCGCCTCCACAAGCTGCGCGGTCGTCGTAAAATGACCCGGTATCTCCGTAGCATATAATCCAACCTGCACGGTGGTATGCGCGTCGCTCGCGCCAAAGGGCTTAAGCCCCGCCTTTTTACAGGTTTGCAGCGCCATTTGGTTTTCAAGCGGCGTGGTGCTGCCGTTATACACCTCCGCGCCCAGAAGGTTTTGCAGCGTGAACAGTAAATCGCCAAGCCCACGGCTGTTGCTTCTATAAGGATGCGCCGCGATGCACACGCCGCCCTGCGCCGTTACATAATCGATAAATGCCTGTGCAGAAAGATGCGGCGCGGGAAGATCGTCAATGCCAAAGGCTACGATGTCGCCTTCAAGCGCAAGGTATTCTACGCCGACAAAGATGGGAAAGTTCTCCTCTTGCGCTAGGCGCGCCGCATACGCGGCCAAGCCTATCGCATCGTGATCCGTAATGCAGACGGCGTCCAATCCTTTGCGCTTTGCCTCAGTCACGATCTCACGCAAATTCATTTTGCTGTCGCCAGAAAAGGTTCTCTCGTGCAAATGCGTATCTATAATCAACGCGTCGTTCTCCCGCTCGTTTTCAATCGTCTTACTTTACATGCCTCGGCATATCTATGCCTTTATACCATAACGCCCTTTGTTTCTCAAATTGAAGTATTCGATATCGCTTCGCTTTCATTGAAAAAATAAGAAACAACAGACGCGCCCTTTCCTTTTGATTTTTTCTCTTTCCCGCACAAAGAAAATCTGCTAGACTTGATTACGCGCAGACGTTTTTTCGCTGCGCAAGTATGACCGCAAAGGATGGATACGCCATGCTGCATATCGAAATACCCGGCCGCGCGCCTTTATCCATTCAGAACATCGCGCTGGATTACAACGGCACGATCGCGGCGGACGGGGCGCTATCCGAGTCGATCCGCGCGCGCATAAGCGCCCTATGCCCTCATGCTTCCGTATATGTGCTTACCGCCGATACCTACGGCTCCGTACAGGCACAGTGCAGGGATCTTGGCGTTACGGTGATGACGTTTCCCAAGGCTGATGCGGGCGTCTGCAAGGCCGAGATCGTGCGGCAGCTTAGCGGCAGCACGGTTTGTCTGGGGAACGGGTATAATGACATACAGATGTTTGACATAGCGGCCTTATCCATCGCCGTTTTGGATGCGGAAGGTATATGCGCTTCCCTCCTCCCCCACGCCGACGTGCTTGTGCGAAGCGCGGAGGAAGGGCTTGACCTGCTGCTAAAGCCGGACAGGCTCAGGGCGACGCTTAGAACCTAGCCCGTTGCCTCTCGGCTTCCGGCGTCAGGCTTTTGACGTCAGGCTTCTATGTTCAAATACACAAAAAGCAGGAAATGAAGATGGATATCAACCTACGGCAATTGGAAGCATTTATAAAGGTAGTCGACCTGGGCAGCTTTTCGCTGGCCGGCGAGGCGCTGTTTTTAAGCCAGTCCACGGTAAGCTGTCAAATCGCGCAGCTGGAGAGAAGCCTCAACGTTGCGCTTTTGCGACGGAAGGAAACGCGGAATGTGACGCTGACCGAGGAAGGCATGCGCGTATATCGCGTGGCGGTACAGATCGTCGAGCAGGCCAAGGGCTTGGAAAGCATGTTTGAACGCGACACGGGCGCACAGCAGACGGTGGCCATTGCCGCCTCTACTGTGCCCGCCAGATATATCCTTCCCAAGATACTTGTAGCCTTTGGTGCGCGATACCCGCAGACGCCCATTTCGGTTATGAGCGGCGACAGCGCCTTTGCCCTGGAGCGCCTTACAACGGGGGAAGCCTCGCTTGCCTTTACGGGCACGAAGCTGCGCAAAACGCTCTTTTGTTATCACACGATCTGCCAAGACCGGCTGGTGCTCATCACGCCTAACACACCCGATTTCGCCCAAAAACAGAAGGACGGCGTGCTGGGTCGCACGCTGCTTGATCATCCCGTCATCCTGCGGGAAAGCGGCTCGGGCACGCGCCGCGAGACGGATCGGTATCTAAAAAGCATAGGAAAAAGCACGGATTCGCTTACGGTGGCCGCCTATATGAACGACATGGAGGCCATCAAGCAAACGGTGTCCATCGGCGGCGGCGTCACCATGCTCTCGGAGCGCGCTGCAAGCGACGCCATAGCAAGCGGCGCCGTGCTTTGCTTCGCTTTGGAGCAGGACGGCCCCTATCGGGACATCAACCTCGCCTATATGAAAGGCCGCGCGCTTACGCCCGCCGAACAGAGCTTTGTTGACTTTGTGATCAAATTCGGAAAAGAGTAATCCTTGTAAGCATACCATATGATATTGGCGCTGCCGTTGCCAAGCGCCTAATTGTAGCTTCCGTCAGCCTGCGGGCGGACGGAAGTTATAGTGTGTTCCTGTACTCGTTGGCGCTCATGCCGCACAGCTTTTTGAAGATGCGGGAGAAATGTCCGGGGTCGCTGTAGCCCACGAGCTCCACGATGTCGCCGATCCTAAAACCCGGCTCCGCCAAAAGCTGCTTGGCGCGGGTAATGCGAACCTCGTTCAAAATATCATAGAAATTCTTTTCAAGCGTTTTATTGAGCAGCTTGCTTAAATGCCATTGGGAAACATAGCAGTGATCCGCGACCTCCTGAAGGGAAAGCTTCTCCGCATGGTGCTCGGTGATGTAGGCTACAGCCTCCTTGACGATAAAGCTGCCCGCCGCGCCAGACGTTGACGCCTCCGTCCCGTCGGCGCCGCCCAGTGCGCGGGTCATGGCAGAGAGCGCCTCGCTAATTTCAGACATTTTGGAGGGCTTGAGCAGAAGGCGGCACACGCCAAGGCGCACAGCCTGCTGCGCATATTCAAAATACGGATAGCCGGTGAGAATCGCAATCTGCATATCGGGAAACTCGCTGCGCAGCCCTGCGAGCATGGTCAATCCATCGCCGCCGGGCATTTTGATGTCGGTTATCAGGATGTCGGGCTTGTGGGCACGCAAGGCCGCGGCACCCTCGGACGCGCTCCGCGCCAAGGCTACAACCTCGCAGCCGAAGCTACGCCAGTCCACAACCTTCTTGAGACCTTCGAGGATGATAGCCTCGTCGTCAACAAGCACTACCTTATACACAGATGATCGCCTCCCGCTAAATTGTAGCATATCCTGCCGGGAAAGTGAAATGCGTTATGCCCTCCCCGCGCGGGGTGAGCGCTTTGCGACGCTAACATTATTACAGAATACCGATAGCATACGAATGCTCTCTTTTGTGCTTTTTTGCCTCTCGCTGGCAATGTTTCTATAATTACGCAAAGCGGTGCAAGAAAGAGCAAGGACGGTCAATGACTATAACAGGGAGGTTACACTACAATACCAATAAAGCAATGTATCTGTGCGTCGCGTTTACATGCAGCAGAAGGAATGGGATCGTATGAGCGGCAATTTAAAAACACCTGAAAACATAACTGAAAACATGATGGAATGGTCTGCGGGTACGCAAAAGGTTCCCGCCATGCACAAATGGTTCGCAAAGAACAAAAGGAACCTTGCGTTCACGGCCATGGTTCTGCCGGGCGCACTGTGGCTCATTTTGCTGCGCTATCTTCCCATGTTTGGTATTCCCATAGCGTTCAAGACGTTTCAAGGGCCGGACGCCTTTTACCAAAGAACGCACTCCTATTTGGCGGACATATTCGTCAATCCCGCGCGGGAGTGGACGCTGTCCAACTACGAGGCGCTCTTTAGAAGCCCCACGACCTGGTGCGCCATACGGAATACCGTGTGCTACAACCTATTCTATATCGTCGTAGGCACCATCATCGCCGTGGCCTTTGCGATCATGCTCAACGAATTGACCCGCAGGTTCGTCGCCAAGACCTACCAAACGCTGATGTTCTTTCCCTATTTTCTCTCTTGGGTCGTCGCCAGCTATTTCTTCATGGCCTTCCTGCAGGATGGCAAGGGCATCCTTGACACGCCCAGCATCAATTTCTATACCACCGCCGAACCATGGCCCATCATTATCATCATATCATTTATATGGAAGATGACAGGCTATTCGACCGTGCTTTATCTCGCCTCCATCACGAGCATAGATACCATGCAGTACGAGGCCGCAAGCATCGACGGCGCGTCGAAATGGCAGCAGATATGGACGATCACCATACCCAATCTGCGCCCCATCATCCTTATACTTTTCATCATGAACATCGGCAAGGTATTCAATTCCGACATCAGCCAATTTTGGCAGCTTCCTCTTGACGGCGGCATAGGCCGTGTACCGGAGTTTACCGAAACGCTGGACACGCTGGTCTACCGTCTGGGCATCAACGGGCTTTCGATGAACATGGGGCTCTCAACAGCGGTTAGCTTCCTGCAAAACGTGGTCGGCTTCGTATTCATCATGCTCTCCAATGCCGTTGTGCGCAGGATCGATCGAGACAGCAGTCTGTTTTAAGGAGATATGCTTATGGAAACCACAGCCGTGAAAAGTCCCCGGCAAAAAAAAGTGCACGAATATAACCGCCTAACCTCGGCAAGCCCGCTGGCGCAGGCGCTTATACACTGCGTATTCATCCTCTTTTGCGCCATCTGTGTGCTGCCCTTCATCTTCGTCGTCATCATCTCCTTTACCGCCGACGCCAGCCTTGTCGAAAAGGGCTATTCCTTCTTTCCCAGCGCATGGAGCTTAGAGGGGTATGCCAACGCCTTCAAGGCGGGGCGGCAGCTTTGGGTATCCCTGTTCAACAGCTGTCTGGTGACAGTTGTCGGGACGGTCTTGGCCACGGCGATGACGGCGCTGTACTCCTACGCGATATACCGCCGCGAATATAAGTACCGCTCGTTTTTCACATGGCTCAACTTCATCACCATGGTGTTCGGAGGCGGGCTCGTGCCCACCATCATCGTGTGCAAAATGCTCGGCATGGACAATAACTATGCGGCGCTGATCGTACCGGCGCTGCTCAATCCCTTCAACGTGATCATCATGCGGGCTTTCTATCAATCGAGCATCCCCTACGATATCGTTGAGGCCGCCTATATCGATGGCTGCGGGGAATGGAGGAGCTTTTTCGATGTGGTTCTGCCTGTCGCAAAGCCCGGCGTGGCGACCATCGCGCTGCTCAACATGCTCATGTACTGGAACGACTGGCAGCTTGCCCAGATATACATACGCAACGACAGCCTCATGCCGCTACAGCGCCTGCTCATGAGGATGCAGGAAAACGCCAGTCTGATCCTGCAAAATTCAGGCATGCCGAGCGTCCAGATCGGCGCTATACCGACAGAAAACCTGCGCATGGCGCTGTGCGTCATCCTCGTCGTGCCCATCGCCTGTGCGTACCCCTTCTTCCAGCGATATATCGTCAAGGGCCTCACGGTAGGCGCCGTAAAGGGATAATCATGGCGCAAGCCATTATTATAAAACATATGGAGGAGAAAGAAATGAAGAAAACAACCTGTCTTATTCTCGCTGTGCTCATGTGCGTCGCACTCGTGGCCTGCGCCGCGCCCACCGCTGTCGCCCCGGCTCCCGCCGATAATCCCCCCGAGGCATCCGGCGCAGCCGATGCACCCGCCACGAGCGATGTAGCCCCTATTGAGGATCTTTACGTTGCAAACCCCGGCGCGGTTCTAAAGGTCATGCTCATGCCCGCCGGCGATATGAATGCCGACACAACCGCCGCGGTCACCAAGGCCGTCAACGACCGCATCGCAGAATTGGGCGGCGATTTCACCGTCGAGCTTGTATGGTCCGGCGGCGCATGGGCCTTCAATGACCTCGATATCGCCGTTCAGGTCAACGACAGCATCGACATCATCCCCGCACACTCCTGGTCAGGCTCTACCATTTACACCACCGCCGCCAAGGCCGGCACCTATATCCGCCTTGACGACCCCGCCTTCAACCTCTTGGAGAAATACGGCCCTGACCTTTATGGCAAGACCTCTGACGCCGTCGTCGCCGCCGCAACGATCGATGGCAACCAGGGCAAGGGCATTTACGGCTACATCATTGAGAAGGATTCCGTCACCCAGCTGGGCTATCTCGTCAACGAGACCGCGCTGATCGAAGCCGGCTTTACGCTCGCCGATTTTGAAGCCGTCAAGAACGACATCTCCAAGTGGGAACCCTTCTTTGCAGCCTACAAGGGCGGCAAGTATCCGCTCAACATCGAACCCGAGGTGCTTGACCGCACCGTCAACAACATCATGTACGTCTCCGGCACAGGCCCTTTGGGTATCGCCATGGCGAGCAACCCCGCCGATACCAATGTTGAGATCATCAGCCGCTATGAGACCGAAAATTACAAGAGCTTCATCTCCGTGATGCAGGGATATTACGCGGCCGGCTACGTCGATCCCGATCAGTCCATTCCGGGCGAGACCTCCGCATCCTCCTTCGCAACGCGCCGTAACGCGGGCGATTATCTCATCAGCACATGCGTCTACGCCCCCGGCTGCGAGAACACCTATGACGCCTCCGCCGACGCCGCCCTCGGCAAGGACGTGAACATCGTGTGGGTGCCCGCCAACGTTCCCGTCGGCACCTCCGAGACCGCGCAGGGCTCCGGCCTTGCCGTCTACGCCGGTTCCAAGAGCGTTATCGAATCCGTCCAGTTCCTCAATATGCTCGCCAGCGACAAGGTCATTGGCGACCTCCTCTCCGAGGGCATTGAGGGCACGGTCACCGTCGAAGCGGACGGCACGAAGGTATTCTCCGATGACGCGAGCTACGGCATCGTCGATGGCGTGATGTGGCGCTCCGGCGACCGCGCCGGCTGGAACATGTGGCGCTATGGCGTCGTGGGCGCCACCTCCGCGGCCACCCCTCTTGGCGACGTAGAGCCGAACGGGCTGGAGTGGGAAAACTTCCTGAAGTGGAACGCCGAAGCTGTCGCCCTCGATTCCACCGGCTGGCTGTTCGACGTTGCCCCCGTAAAGGCGGCTTATGACGCCTGCTACGCCGCGGTAGACAAGTACGCCATCGCGCTTGGCTCCGGCGCTTCCGCCGACTATGACGCATTCATCTCGGAGCTCAAGGCTGCCGGTATTGACAGCGTTGTGGCCGAAGCGCAGGCGCAGTACCTCGCGTTCGAGGCCGCCAAATAAGCGGCAAGCCGAAACCAACACCGGAACAAACAAACAGGCGGCGGGTCAAACTCGCCGCCTTGCGTTTATCGACAAAGGTCATTCAACCTTTGTCGATAAGCATATTACGCGCCTTGTCCGCCGCCGTCCGCACCCTCCCCACGGTAAGGTGTCAGGGGCTTTTTGATCAGCAGCGAACCAAGGAATGCAGCACCCGAGAAATAGATGACCAGCCACAGCGGCGCAAGGTAAAAAAAATAACCGGCATGGAGGTACAATAGCCCCCACGGAAAAAGATTGATCAGCCCCATCACGATGGAGCGCGGCAAGTGGGCAAGGCCAAGCCTAAGCGCGTTTACAATCGTAGAGCCGGTTCTGTTTTCAAACTGGCTAAGAAGCGGAAACGTCCAGCTATAGGTGATGAGCCACACCCCGCCCATGATGTAGACGGCGGCGGAAACGATGAGGGTGACCGTGCCGCCGAACGCCCCCGCAAGCACGAAGGCGGCCATCAGCGCGAACGCCGGCACGGCTAAAAGCAGCCATGCCAACGTGGCCTGCGCGAAGTTTTGCCTAAAGACCGCGAAGAAATATTTGACGGAGTATGCCTCGCCGCGAACCAGCCGACCCATAAGCGCATACAACGCGGTCATGGCGGCGCCTGCGGTAACGACAGGCAGGGAAAGCAGCAATGCCAATAGATTGAATATGATAAGGTCGGCCACGACCGACATGATGTGTGAAAAGGACGAGTCGTGGGAAAGCAGCTTCATTTTAACCTCCACAAAGCGGCGCGAAAGCTTCGCGCGCGTACGGCGCTATTTGGATAGGGCGCTGTCGATGGCCTCAACGGGGGTGACGGCGCCGGTGACGATGTTCTTGATATCGGCAAACAGCGCGCCGCGCTGCTCAGGCGTGAGCCTGTCCTGCACCGCGCCCACGACGGCCGTCGCGCCCGCACACATCTCGATGGCCGAAACCTGCAGCGCGTCGAGCCCCGCAGCGGGCGTAACGCCGTTTTTCAGTGCGGTCACGGCGGTGGCGGAGAATATGGAGACCTGCTCGTCGGAGGTCATATACTCGATAAAGGCGAGTGCAGCTTCGCGCTTGGCTGGGTTTTCCCAAGCCTTGCGGGTGATGTAGTAGCCCATGGAGATGCCGCCGACCAGATCGGTAGCGGCGCGCTCGCCCTTGCAGGGGACATAGGTCAAGGCGATATCCTCAAGGTGGTCGGCGCAGTTTTCCTGAAAGTAGCCGATCTGCCAGTTCCCGTCGATCAGAAAGGCTGCCTCGCCGTCGGCGAGAAGCCGCACGGTCTCCGCATCCGCAGCGGTCAGGGTGTTGTCGGGCAGGAAGCCGGCGTCATAGAGCGTCTTGATATCCTCAAGCCCCGCGACCCATCGTTTTCCGACCGCATCGCCGGATGATGCGGGAAGATCAAGATGGTTACGGCTGTTTCCGTTATTATAGATAGCGAATTCAAACCAGTAGTGGGGAACATCCTGCAGGGATACCGCAACGGGGATAAACCCCGCCTCCTTGATGGTTTGGCAGTCTTGAAGGAAGCGCTCCCAAGTATAATCGGCGCCGGGCATCTCGACGCCCGCGGCCGCAAGCACGGCTTTGTTTACGAACATACCCTCCCAAAAGCCATTGACGGGCACGGCGTATGACTTGCCGTCCACCGTGGAGACGGGCAGCAGCTCGTCCTTCATGTTGGAGGCATAGTCGGGATACTCGGCGCGTATCTCCTCGATGGAAACGACCTTTCCCGCCGCGATGAGGGCGCTGGCATCCGAACCGGTGAAGTAGAACAGCACGGCGGGCTCCGTACCGGTCTCGAAGTCGGTAGCAACCTTGGCCTTCCACTCCTCGCTGGAGGTAGCAGAAGCGTCAATTACGGTGTTGCCGGTCAAAGCCTCATAGCCGGCAATGGCCATCCTGTAGTTCGGGCGGTTGCCATCGTCTCCGCCATAGCTCGTAACGACATGAATGGTGACATGTTGTTCTTCCGGCGTTGCGGACGCGTCGCCCGCGGGCGCGCCGTGCTCCCCGCAGCCTGCGAGCGCGCCAAGGAGCATAGCTGTTGCAAGAATGGATAGAATCGCTCTTTTCATGTTAAGCACCCCCTCGTTCGTCCGGGGAGAGCGGGATGACGAGCCGTGCGCACACATGGCCATCCTCGGTCTCCGCTATCGTCAAGCCGCTGTGCGCGCCGCACAGGAGCTTCAGCCGCCGGTTAACATTCCTGATGCCGATGTGGCTGGATGGCAGCCTGTCCTCCGGAACGCTTTCTTCATCCCATTCCAACAGCCGCGCAATGGTCTCACGATCGGCGTCGGTCATCGAACCGTCATTTTCGACCTCAAGGAGCATATTGCTGCCGCTCCTGCGCGCGCTGATCATCAACGACCCCCTTGCGCCGCGCTCGATACCGTGCGCGATCGCGTTTTCCACAATCGGCTGGAGCACCAGCCGGGGCACCTTACAGCCCAGCAGCTCCGGGTCAAAGCGTTTTTCCACGCGCAGCCTGTCGTGGAAGCGCTCAGAGAGAATGTAGAGATACGCGTCAACGTAGCGCAGCTCCTCGGCAAGCGTCACGACCGGGCTGCCGCCCCGGGCGGTAGCGGCCTCCAGCATCGTCGAGAGCGCCTCAATCATGCGCGTGACCCGCACGTTGCCCTCCATGCGCGCCTCCCAGTTGATGATCTCGAGGGTGTTGTTGAGAAAATGCGGGTTGATCTGGCTTTGCAGCGCCTTGATGCGCGCATCCTGCAGCGTGAGCTGCTCCTCGTAGCCACGTTCAAACTGTGCCTTGAGTTCGAGGGACATGCTGTTGAAGCTCTCCGCCAGCGAAGCGAATTCCAAGCTGTTGGGCAGCGGCGAGACGGTGTAGCCGCGCTCGCCTGCGGCAACGTGCGCGCTGGCGTCCACGAGCGCGTTGAGCGGGCGCGTGACATAGCGCGAGAAAGCCAAAAACACCAGCAGCAGAAGGGGTATGGCCAATATGACGATAATGGGCATGATCTCTGCAAAGCTGGTCAGTTCCTCCGTAATCGTGGTCGCATCCGCGCGCGCGGCCAGCGAGAGCGCATAGTCATCCGTAGACAATTGCCTGTAAACGTAGTAGGCACCCTCCCCTGCGTGATAGCCCACAGCGCTCCGTTCGCCAAGCTCCACGCCATCGCCGGCGACCGTGTAGTGAATGCCATCGAGCGCTATGCTCGCGTCGGTAAGCCATACGATGCTCCCTACCGAAGCGAAAAGCATTTCCTCGTTGCACTCCATGATCACTACCGCGTAAGGGGTAAAGCTGCTGTCGACGATATTGCGCATCAGGTAGATCGCGCCGCCGCGCTCGAAGAACAGCGCACGCGTATCCAGTGTCGCAGAAAGCGCCTGCACAGCCGTGTGGGCGTTTCCGAGGTACTGATGCAGGGCGCTGGTTCTATCGCTGCTCGCGTGATTGCTGACAAAGTAGATACGGTCGGGATGATCTGTATAGTAAAGCATCACGCTCTTAAAATTCTCGTCATAGCTGTACTTCTGCGACAGATAGCCGCTGACGGTCTCATAGAGCCGGACGCTGTTGGCGCTTGCTTGATAATCCGTCCACGCCTTCCTGACAATGCCGTCGTAGTTGATGCCGCGGCAAGCCGCCAGCGCCGAATCGAGCCTGTGCCCACAGAGAACCAGTGCGTTGTCCGCGTTGGTAGCAAGGGTGCCCTCGATGCGACGCTCCAGGTTGTTGCGTATAAAATAGCCCGACAGCCCAAGGATGATCAGCACCGGCAGCACCCAGCAGGTGATCAGGATGAGCAGAAGACCCAGCTTTAACGAGTGGCGTCTTTCCCCGCGCGCCTGTTCGCTCCGCCCCCCGCTCATAGGCTCAAAAACTCCCGCCAAAGCGCCACGCATTGAAGGGCGGAGACTTCGTCTGCCATTTCGGCGACAGCGCGCAGGAGCGGCTCCGTGCCGGAGAAGCGGCATATCACCCAGCCGCCGTTTTCAAAGTACACCTTGCAGCCGTCCTCATAAGAGACGCGTGCGGTGGGAAATGGAAAGTCCGGCCTCTCCCCGCGCGTAAATACGCGCTCCATGATCTCCGTCTTGCGTTCGGACGTCATGCGCCAGTCCGCGTCGACGCAGAACACCTCTCCGAAGCGATCTGTAATCTCACGGTACAGCCCGCTAAGCTTTCTTCCCGTCTTGGCCGACATCTCACACAGCAGGGCTGCTGCGTAAATGCCGTCCTTACCATGTATATGTCCGCGCACGCTCAGCCCGCCGGAGGACTCGCCGCCGATGATCGCGCCCGTTTCCGCCATGCCGGCAGAGACGTGTTTGAAGCCGACGGGAACCTCGCGGCAAAACTGCCCGTAGCCTTCGGCCACGCGATCCAGCAGGTGCGTGGTGGAGTTGTTGCGCACGCACGGTCCGCGCCATCCCCTGTATTCGAGCAGATAGTAGTATAGCAGCACAAGGAGCTTGTTCGGATGCAGAAAGCATCCCTGATCGTCAATGACGCCAAGCCTGTCCGCGTCGCCGTCCGTCGCTATGCCCAGATCCAGACCGTTTTCCACGACGAACGTGGACAATGCGCGAAGCGTATCCACATTCGGGGCGGGGAGCCTGCCGCCAAAGAGCGCATCGTGCCGTTCGTGTATCACATCTACCTCGCAGCGGGCAGTCAGCAGGATCGTTTGCAGGCAGGTCTTGCTCACGCCGTACATCGGATCCAGCGCCACGCGCAGCCGCGCCTTCTTGATGGCTTCCACGTCCACCAAGGAGAGTATGCTGTCAATATACTCGTTGAAGGATGATATCGCGCGGATAAGCCCCAACTCCACGCCCTTTTCGTAGGACATAGCAGGGATAGGCTCCGCCTCGGCCGCCGCTATGGCGGTCTCAAGCGCATCCGTGACCTCGCGCGTTGCGTCACGCCCGCCGGCGGTGAATATCTTCACGCCGTTATAGACGGCCGGGTTGTGGCTCGCCGTGATCGCAAGGCCGTATGGCTTGTCGTGGCTTTGCACGGCGAACATGACCAACGGCGTCGGCGCCTCCCTGTCTATGCGCTCGCAGGGCACGCCGCAGCCTGCAAAGACCTCCGCAGCCCAGCGCGAGGCCTCGAGCGAGAGGAAGCGCCGGTCATAGCCGATGACGACGCCCCTGTCGCCCACGCCCTGTGCACGCATGAGCCGGCACAGACCCGCGCAAAGGAGCTGCACGTTGCCCTTGGTAAAGCCGTCCCCTATAACGGCTCGCCAGCCGCCGGTGCCAAATACGATCTCAGACATGATCTTCCCCCATCTCTATTTCCACCCGGCAGCTTTCCCCTTCGCCAAGGGGCGGGATACAGGCTGCCTCCTTGCCGTCTATCCGTATGCGCTTTACGCCGCTGCTCACGCCGTCGGGATTGCTAACATGAATATCATAGCATGCGCCGCGCCAGACGCGCTTGACCGAGAACGCCCGCCACGAAGCCGGAACGCAGGGATCGACCGTGAGCCGGTCAAAATCCGGCCGCACGCCGAGGATGTACTGCGTCGCGGCGAAATAGGACCAGCCGGCGGAGCCTGTCATGAAAGGATGCCGCGCACGCCCGAAGGCCGGGTGCGAAGGACCAACGACAAACTGGCAGTAGGTGTACGGCTCAGCCTGCCGCGTTTCTATCCTGTCATTTTGGTTATAGGGGGAAAGCGCATCGTAGAACTTCATCGCCAGCGCCCCGTCGCCCGCGATGCAGGCCGCGCACCAAGCCCACGGATTGGGGTGGGAGAATATGGCGCCGTTTTCCTTCAGACCCGGATAGACCCGTGTTACAAAGCCTATGCCATCATCGGTTTTCGTGTATGGCGGGGCGTTGAGCACAAGGCCGAAGGGCGTGTAGAGGTATTCGTCTATCGCTTGCAGCGCCAGCCGTGCGCGTTCGCCCGTTGCGACGCCGGAAAGGACGGCCCATGCGTTGCTCTCAAGGTGCACCCTGCCCTCTGCGTCGCTTTTCGTGCCTATGCGCCGCCCGTCGGCGGTTATGCCACGGATATACCACGCGCCGTCCCAAAGCACATCCTCACAGACGCGGCGGACGTTTTCGGCCATATCGGCATAGCGCCGCGCGTCGTCATTGCGGCCGAGCTTCTTTGCAAGCGGAATAAACTGGCGCAGCGCCCAGTGATGAAGGAAGCTGACCATGGCGCTCTCGCCGCCGCCGAGGTTGAGGCAGTCGTTCCAATCCGCCCGCAGACCCTTGCATACGCCGTGCGCGCCTACCTGCCTTCCGGAAAAATCGAGTATGCGGCACAGGTGCTCGTAGACCGTGCCCTCGCCGCCCTCGGCATAGCCTATGACCGCATCGGCGAAATCCAGCGCACCCGTTTCCTTTATATAATTGACCACCGCCGCAACGAGCCACAGCGCATCGTCGGAGCAGACGTCTTGGATGCCGTGTATAACGCTGCTGCGTTCCGGCATGGGAACCACCGTGGGCGACTTGAAGCTCTGCGGCTTGACGCCCGGCTCGAACCAGCGCGGTTCAAACAGGTGCAGGCCGTAGCCCTCGCCCGTGAGAGCGCGCAGAAGCTCCACGAGGCGGCTTCGGCATTTATCTGGATTGCTGTGCGGCACGCACATCGCATCCTGCGCCGTGTCCCTGTAGCCAAGACCCGTACGCCCGCCGACCTCGATAAAGGAGGAGAAGCGTGAGAACATGACGTTGATCTCGCTTTGGTACAGCGTCCAGATGTTGATTAGCTCGTTCATCCCGGCGTTGGGCGTGGCGACCTGAAGCTTATCGAGCTTTGCATCCCAGAACCGGCGCAGCTTTTCAAGCTGCGCGTCGGCAGCTTCCCAAGAGGCGTATTTCTCCCGCATAAGCCGGGCGTTTTCCTGCCCGCCCTCGCCGAGCAAAAAGACCAGACGCGCCTCCTCGCCCGGCGCAAGGCTGATCCGCCTGTGCAGCCCGCAGCAGTGATTGCCGCCGTCCTCGCTGCTGCCGGCACAACACCCGCGCTCCACAGCGATGGGGTTCCTCTCTGTCCTGTAATAGCCAATGAAAGCGTCGCGCACGCAGTCAAAGCTGTCGGGATCGAAGCTTGCGGTAAAAAACTGCCTGCTGTCTTCTTCATAGTGCAGCTCGTATTCTATTACGCCGTCAATATATCGTGATCCGGCGGCGTAAAGGCTCATTTGGAAGTTGCGGTTGTCCATGTCTATCTGGTGGAAGGACAGCTCGCAGTAGCTGAACACCGATAGGCTGCGCGGCGTGTCGCCTTCGTTTTTTATCCGCACATACCATAGCTCCACCGGATCGTCCTGCGCGACGAACAGCGTCTGCTCGGCGCGTATGCCCCGGTAGCCGCAGAGATAGCGGCTGTAACCCAGCCCGTGGCGGCAGGCGTACGCGGCCGCTTCCAGGGGCTTGCCCACAGGCTGCCAGCTCACCGACCAGTAATCGCCGTCCGCGTCATCGCGCAGGTAGATATAGTGCCCCGGAAAATCCATGGGCACGCCGTTTGCGCGAAAGCGAGTTATCCTATGGTACTCGCTTGCGCCGCAGAACAGATATCCCCCCGCCGTTTGGTTAAAAACGCCGCACATATCCTGCGTGCCGATGTAGTTCGTCCATGATACGGGCGTATCCACCCGTTCGATAACATACTCTCTCTTATCGCTGTCAAAGTATCCAAAGCGCATGGCGCTCACGCTCCTTCTTACCGCAATATTGACTTTTATGTTATGATATCATAGCGTGACGGCTCTGCAAAGTGACGTGGATGGCAAGATTGGCATCTCCTTGTCAGGAGAAAGCCGCACAGCCTACCAACCAGAGTCAAAATTGCACAGGGCAGTCCGTTCAATACGCTTTATAAAAAGGCTATAATGGGCGCAAGCACCCTGACAGCGGACAGGAAAACCGTTGCCGTGCCATTGGGGCGGGTTTTCAGGCGCACGGTAAGCTTAAAGTTAAGGAGGCTCCATGCAATACCTTGGCATTTCATTCCAATTCAAAAACCAGCCCTTGCTGGATCCGGATTTCATACCCTTCGGCGTTTGGGCGCAGGCCTATCTCAAAGGCGCAGACGAGCCCTTCCGCATTGCAGTGGAACGGGATCACGGCCTTATATCCGTTTACGAGACACGGCTGCGGGGCAGGGGCTTTGAAGCGGCCAACTACCGCTATGCCGAACGAATGGTCAAGCTGCTCCTTTGGAGCGTCGGCGGCCACAAGGTATATCTAAACGGAAACCAAGACGTTATCGCCAAGATACGGGCGGCATACGCCCCCACCGGAGAAAGAGCCTTTGACGCCGGCTTCATGCGGGACGTTTACGAGCGCCCTCTTAAGATCGTTAGCTGTGACGATGCCGCCTTCCCCCGTGCCAACGAGCGTACCCTGCATGTGGGCGGCCACACCAACGGCTGCAGGATAGGTTTTGACGCGGGCGGCTCCGACCGAAAGGTCTCCGCGGTGATCGACGGGAAAACCGTCTATTCCGAGGAAGTGGTGTGGCACCCGAAAACCAGCGAGGATCCCCAATACCAGTACGACGGCATCGTGGCGGCCTTCCAAGCGGCGGCCGCCAAGCTGCCGCGGGTGGATGGCATCGGCGTTTCCTCCGCCGGCGTGTTCATCGGCAACGCGCCCATGGTGTCCTCCCTGTTCATCAAAGTCCCCAAGGAGCGGCGGGAGGAGGTAAAGACGATTTACGACCGTGCCGCCATGGAGATCGGCAATGTGCCCATCGTTGTCGCCAACGACGGCGACGTGACGGCGCTGGCGGGCAGCATGAGCTTGGGTCGGGGCTGCGTGATGGGTCTAGCCATGGGCACAAGCGAGGCCGTAGGCTATGTGGATCAAGCCGGTAACATTTTAGGCTGGTTCAACGAGCTGGCCTTCGCCCCGGTGGATCTATATGAAAGCGCCGCACGGGACGAATGGTCCACGGACGCGGGCGTGGGCTGCAAGTATTTTTCTCAGGATGCAGTGATTCGGCTCGCCCCCGCCGCGGGTATCGCCCTAAGTGACAAGCTGACCTTGGCTGAAAAGTTGAAGGAAGTGCAAAAGCTGGCGGAAAGCGGCCATGCGCCAGCCTTGGATATATTCCGTACCATCGGCGTATATCTGGCGCATACGCTGTGCCTTTATGAGACGCTCTACGACATTCGCAGCCTGCTCGTGCTTGGCCGGGTAGCCTCCGGCACAGGCGGAGACTTGATCGTTTCGGAATGTCGCCGGGTGCTGCGGGAGGAATATCCCGCACTAAACGAAAAGCTCACGGTAACGCTGCCTGATGAAAAATTTCGCAGGGTGGGTCAGGCCATGGCCGCCGCAAGCCTGCCGGAGGTGTAAAAAGATGCTATATAAAAACGCGCATATCTTTGTTGACGACGGGTTCATCCATGGCAGCTTTCGTGTAGAAGGGAGCCGGTTCGCCCAGATCCTCCCCTCCGTTCCGCAGGAGGACGGGCTGGATCTAAACGGCGCATACGTCATACCGGGGCTGGTGGATATCCACAGCCACGGCAATTCCGGCGCAGATTTCTCCGATGGGGAGTATGCGGGGCTGTCGCGGATGGCCGCCTATTTTGCACGGCATGGCGTCACCAGCTTTGCGCCCGCCTCTATGACCCTGCCCTACGATGTGCTGCAAGCCGCCTTCCGCACCGCTGTGGCATTTCACAAGGCAAGCCCCACGGGCAGCGCCCGCCTCATGGGCGTCAATATGGAAGGTCCCTTTTTCTCCGAAAAGAAAAAAGGCGGGCAAAACGGCCGCTATCTGCGTCTGCCGGATTTCCCTGCCTTTGAAAAGCTCTATCAAGCCGCCGAAGGTCTTGTGCGCATTGTCGATCTGGCGGCGGAATTGCCCGGTGCGGTGGAATTCGCTGCCCGAGCCAGCACGCTTTGCACCGTTTCCATCGCCCATACCGACGCCACTTATGAGGAAGCAAGGGCTGTTTTTGAAGCCGGCGCCACGCACCTGACCCACCTGTTCAACGCCATGCCCCCCATCCATCACCGTCATCCCGGCCCCATCGGCGCGGCAAGCGAACGGGCGGATGTGATCGCAGAGCTGATATGCGACGGTCATCACAGCCACGCAAGCGCCGTGCGCATGGCCTTCAAGCTGTTCCCCGGCCGTATCTGCCTGATCTCCGATTCGGCCCGTTGCTGTGGCATGCCCGATGGGCAGTATAGTCTGGGCGGTCAGGACGTGTTTTTGCGCGACGGCCTCGTTACGCTATCAAACGGCACCCTCGCCGGCTCCGCCGCCAACCTTTATGACTGCATGCTGAACGCTATCGCCTTCGGCATACCCAAGGAGCAGGCCATCCTCTCCGCCACCCGCATCCCTGCAAAAGAAATCGGCGCGGACAGGGAGATCGGCTCTATAGAAGCGGGAAAGCGGGCGGACTTTATCCTTTGCGACGAAGCGCTTACGCGAAAGGCCGTTTATATGGATGGCACGCCGCTTGGTCTTTAAAAGACGTCTTTCATCACATGATGATCCAGGTAGTGCTTGAACGCATCATACGCGGCCTGCGTGATGCCTGCCGGGTAGGACATCACCACAAGATCGTGCCCGGCATTTCCCTTGTGGTAAGGCGGGTGTACATGCGGATAGGGATTCTCGATAAACCCGTTTCTCTCGTAAAACCCTTTTCTGTGAACGGAAAGCGCATCAACAGGGGGATCGATCTCAAGAATAACGGTCTTGTTATTTTGGCCAAGAAGCTCCAACGCCCTCTGTCCGTAGCTTTTATTTCGCATCTCAGGCAGAATGCAGAAATGCTCTACATAGATAAAGCTCCCCGCATCCCAATATAAAATCAGGCCAACAAAGACGCCTTCGTCATAAATCAAGCTAAAGCAATACTCGTCATCGTTCAATATTTGCGTTTGAGAAATCGGCTCTCTTTGTTCGTGAGAGGGAAAGCTGATACGGTATAGTTCCAACGCATTATCATACATTGGGTGTTCTATATTGGATAGGCGTTCAAATCGCATTTAGAAAACCTCCTTTTCTGTTACAGCAATCCAATATCGCTTTATCATGCGTCCATCCACGGCTACAGTCTTCTCAAAAACGCCACCGCATGCTACGATTGTCTTTTCACTCGGCAGATTGGCAGCATCACATGTAATGAGCAATTCCTGAATGCCAAGGAGTTTTGCGTTTATTATATTCAAGCGAAGCATTTCCTTTGCATATCCTTTGCCACGCTCCGACGGGCGCACAGAATAACCGCAGTGCCCGCCCCATGATCCGAGTACAGGATGGTTGATGTGGTGACGCAGATCAATAATACCTATAACCTTGTTATCGCTTTTGCGTACGCCCATATATGTATGGGAAGGCACCATCCCCTCCGCCGCGCCGCAAGTGTTTTCACTTTTTCTATGACGGCATTGATCAATCCATTCTTCAGCGGAAGCACTTGTATCCAGCAAGAAGCACCCTGCAAAACGATCTTCCTTATCCGCATCGCAGTCAATGATTTCCTGTCGAAACTGCCATATTTCATCGGCATATTCTATTTGGGGTTCCATCAACTCAATCGTATCCAAATCTAAGTCCCACACCTTCTGCTATGTCGGTCAGCTTATCGCCTCAACAAATCGGATTGATTCACATGCTTTTGCAGCCCGAATTTCACGGGCAACAGTTTTATTATACCATAGACTTGGCGTTTTTTTCATTTTTTCAAGACTTATATGCTTACCCCCGCTCGATAACACGGTTTGGGCTTGCGCTATATGCCATATCATGTTTTTTGATCAAGCCAGCTAAAGGCGCACAGCAACAGTTCGGTTATCATCATCCAAATAATCGAACTGAATCAATGACCAATGCATTTGTTTCATGTTGATCTGTAATTATGGCGATATGGCGCGTTGTTGTTCTTTTGAACCGTCTATCCGGGAGGATATCTCTCCCTTTTCTCTTATTTTGTAAAAATCACGGGCGTAGGCGTAGAACGCCTGCGCGATGGGCGAAAGCATGCCGGTACGGCGTCTGACGATGTACAGCTTGCGCTGCAAGGTCACGTTGTCAAAATCAAACGCAAGGATCTTGTGAAACTGGCAGTAATCCTCACAGGCGCTCTTGGAGAGCACCGCAATGCCGACGCCTTCGCTGACCATCTTGATAATGCTTTCCGTGGCGCGCACCTCCACGGCGATCTTGAGCCGCGCGGGGTCAACGCCCATCTCCCGCAAAAAGAGTTCCGTCTCCTTGCGGGTGCCGCTGCCCGCTTCGCGGCTGATGAAGGGCTCGCCAAGTATTTTCTTTACAGGAAAAACGCCCTGCCTGTATTGCGCAAAGCGGGGCAAATTGGGCGTAACAACAACCAATCGGTCGTCTGCGAATTCTCGGAATACACATTTGGGCGTATCCATCAGCGTACCTGTAAAGCCGATCTCGGTGCTGCGCGAAGCAACGCGATTGACGGCCTCGGCACTATCGGTAAGCTGAATATCGAACTTGATATCCGGATACTTTTCCCGAAAGCACTGCACCAGCCGCGGCAAATAGTATTGCCCCGGAATGGTGGAGGCAGCAATGCTGATCGTACCCCGCATCTCCTTGGAAAAATTCACGACCGCCTGTACAGCCTTCTCCCGCATGGCAAGAATGTCCTTGGCGTAAGTGTAGAGCAGCTTGCCCGCGTCAAGCGGACAGGTCTCCTTCACGGAGCGCGCGACCAGCTTGACGCCAAGCTCCTGCTCCAACGCGCAAATATGCGCGCTAATGGTGGGCTGCGTAAGATGCAGCGCCTTGCCCGCTTTTGAAAAGCTCGCGTTTTCCACCACATAGACAAACGCCTCAAGCTGTTTAATGTCCATTGCAAAGCGCCTCCCTTCCGCTGCTGATCGCCGGATCGGTTATGCCCGTTTGAGCATACATAGCCGAACAAATTTATATTTCTATATAATAATCATGATTATAATATATCTATTTAAAAATAGCAATAGGAAAAATCGATGCCTTCTATCTATTCCCGTATTTATAAAAAAGGAAAAGAACAGCCGCGGCCACACTTCCCCTTTTTATAGACACCCCCCAGTGAAACATGCGGCTCGGCGCGTTTTTATGCTTCGCCCTCCGGCGCAGCCACTTGTATAGCCGTTGCGCCCATGCGGGTACGGATATCGTGAACCAGCATGAACGCGACAAGGATAAAGCCCAGATATCCGTTCAAACCGTAGAGCATGTTGACAAGCCCCTTATAGGGCAAAAAGCAGGCGACAACGCAGCCGACCGCGCCGCCGATCAGGGTGAGCAGCTTGTAGCGCGCGGTGCCCTCGCGGGCGATGCGCCCCACGCCTGTCCACAGCAGCGGCACGGCGGTGGTGTAGATACCGCAGAACACGATGATGGCAAACGCCTGCCCCAATAGCGGATGGATGCCGTTTGCAAGCACCAGCGCCGGGATGTCGGCGCCTGCCGTAACGTCAATATAGGAAATCAGTGCGATACAGCAGATTGCCGCCGCGCCAAAGATGAACAACGTGGAGAGCAGCATGCCGCTGTTGACCTCCTTGAGATCATTCTTCGCGCCGATCTCCGCAAGGAAGGACGCAAACCAAAGTATCACAAACCCGCCATAGGATGCGCCGGAAAGCCACGGGCTGCCCCCGCCCACCTGCGCAAGCTCATATGCGCCGCCATCCACGGCCGCAAGACCCTCTTGGAATTGCCCGAAGCCCTTGACGCTAGAGATGATGGAAACGAGCAGGATCAGCGCAATGATGATGGGTCCCAGCTTGCTCAACGCGTTCAGGATACCCTTCAGGCCAAATACAGCCGTTGCAGCGACCGCGATCGTGAGCACCACAGCACCCACGCCGTTGGGCAGCCCCCATTGCTGGGTCGCTGTGGAATTGGCGCCGCCGCACATCACGATAAAGCACATATAACAGAAAAACGCAGAAAAGTAATCATAGAACAGGCCGATGTATTTGCCGCAGTAGCGCTGATAGATATCGCCGCCGCGCGATAGGCCGAAGCGGCTGCCGTTGGTAGCAAAGGACAGGTTGGTATAAACATAGATGGCTGCCGCGACGAGTATCACGACCATAAAGCGGGAACCGTAGGAGGCTTCATATTGCATGACCTCCTGCATGGTCGCAAAGCCAGCGCCGATATAAAACGCGATACAGGCGCCGCAAAAGCCAATGATCTTGCCTATGCTAAGAGTGGATTGTTTCATATTCTTTCTCCTCATCATGCACACCGCGCAAGGTGTTGCGGGTGTTTGCTTCGGGGGGAAGGCCGGGTCGCCAAGATGCGACCCGGCAAATGTTCATGATCGGCAAAGGATCTTTTTTGTAATGGCGACTTAGAAATCGTCGCTTTCAAAGACGGTCTGTTCTTCCACGGGAACCGTCAGCGCCCTAAGCGCCCTTGTCACGAGCCGCTCTCGAATTTCATAGCTTTTCTCCTCGCTCTCGTGCGCGTCGCCCAGCGGGTAGGGGATGCCGATGGCGGGAACGATCCTGTTTGCGCCGATGGTGAGCGAGATGGGGACGACGGTGCAGATGTGCACCACGGGGATACCCGCACGGTCAATTTCTTTTACCATAGATGCGCCGCATCTAGTGCAGGTTCCTCAGGTACTGACCAGCAGCACGGCGTCTACCTTGTCCTTTTTGAGCATGGGGACAAATTCTTCACCGAAACGCTTTGCGCTGTTGGTGGCGGTGCCGGTGCCGGTGGTGGCGATAAAATAATCCATCAGCTTGCCTATTACGCCGCGCTTTTCCAGATTGCGCAGCGCATCCACCGGGATACAAAGATCGGGATCCTCCGTGATGTAGGCGCGATCATAGCCGCCGTGGATGGTCATGAAGTCCTTCTTGTCCGCGTGATCCATGCCTTCGATGGAATACTTGCCCCACTTGGTAGCGGAGGAGGATTCGATGTGATCGGGGTTGCCCTGCGGCACGATGCCGCCGGAGGTTACGAGCGCTATGCGGGCGGTCTTAAGATCCTTAAGCGCAGGCGCGGGCGCAACGCGGTCGATCACAGGCATGGGATAATCGGTATAGGTGGGCTCGCCCGCGATCTTTTTGAGCAGCAGCTCCACCGCGCGCTCGGAACCGCGGCGCTCGTTGAAGTAGTTCACGCGGATGCCGCGGGGAAGGTATCCTTCCTCATCAGGCCCCAGCACCTCTTGGTTTTCCAGCTTCTTGATCAGCAGCTTCGCCATGAGCGGCGCGCTTCTTCGCATATCGGCAGATGAGTTTTTTGTGGCGATGATATGCACGTCCTTGCGGAACATATCCGCGCCGGGGTTCTCCTCGTACATGCCGGTGACGACGGGGATATGCAATTCATCCTGCACGGCCTTTGCGATGGTGCCGCAAGCCACGCCGTAGCGCCCGGCGTTAAATGCGGGGCCCGCAATGAAGCCGTCGGGCTTGCATGCGTCGATCAGCTTAAGCAGCTCCGGCACAACGCCCTTTTCGATGTTGGAACCGAAGTAGTTGTCGCCGCAGATGATGGTGGCGACGATCTCGTAGCCCTCGCCGAGCGCCGCTTTGAGCGCAAGGCCGGGGCCTACGACGCCATCCCGCACTTCGGGGGCGATATCCGCCATGTCTTCGCCGCCGATGCCCGCAAAGAACTGGTTGATATAATGGACGATCCTTTTTGACATTTTATTGGTGGCTCCTTTCCTTTTGTATTTTCTTAATACCCGCGCGCGCACAGCTTGTTGAAGCCGTTTGCGATGGTGGACGCGATGATGATCTGTATCTCCGCGTCAAAGCTGCCGTCGTCATACTTGCAGCCCACCCAGCCGCCGATCTGCATCTCAATGTAATCCTGCATGCCGATCACATGCTCCATGGCGGGGAAGTGTATGACGATATTGCCGTTGCCGCAGGAGATCATGGTATCCGCCTCCTTGCACACATCGGCGAGCGAATAGGATTTGCCATCACGACCCGGAAATTCGTCCGTGATGATGACGACCTTCACACCATGCTGCGTGGTCTTTTTGCAGTTCATCATCAGGTCGGTGTCCGGGTTGCCGTAGCCCTCCTCGGTCAGCAGCACGCCCTGCAGGCCGATGTATTCACACAGCTTCGCGGTCATATCGGAATGGCGCTCCTTGTCCATCAAAAACACGTTCTCATTGGTCAGGATCACACCCATGAAGTTGAGCGTCTTGCCATGCTGACGATAGAGATCCTCTATCACGGGGTTGTGCTCGTGGTGATAGGTCGTGACCTTATCACAGGGAGCCACGCAATTGCCGGAGATGATCGCGCCGTCAAATATCTCCGTCGGGTACATGATGGTGGGGATGAACTGCTTGGCGTCCACACCGTAGTAATAGGTGTCGTGCAGCAGCCCCTGACTTTGCAGCATGTGGATATAGCCCACGCGCGGCAGCTCCGGGTATTGTGCCGCCTGTTCAAACAGGGGCTTGGTTTCATAAACTGTCGTTTCGTCCGGCGTCTGATCCTTGAGCGTCTTTGCAAGATAGCTTGCGGCACTCAAGCCCGCCATTCTGCCTGCGCTCTCGTATACATGGGTATCCAGCCCTTCCTTAGGCTCGATCACCACGCAGACATTCTGCGTCTTGGAGAACGGGCAATAATCGGCGGCGGGGCCGGACATGTCGATGACCCCCTCCTGAAAGCCAACGATTTGGCCTACCGTGATGACGCACGCGCCATCCATGCAATAGGTCACGCCCTCGCCCACCTGCGTCACCTTCCCCATCACGCCGGGGAATACCACGCCGGGTCCCTGCATTTTCAGACGCGGTTCGATCACGTCCTTGACAGGCGTGATGCGGACGGACTCGCCGGGGCGGGCAAGCTCGATGCGGCAGCCGATCAAACGGTCGTCCTTCAACACCTCCGCGCTCAGCTCCGCCGCGTTGACATACAGCACACCGTCCTTGATCCTCGTCTCGTCGGCAAACTGCACATCCTTGATGTGGATTTTTCCCAGTTCCAGTTTCATTTGATTCCTGCACCTCCTTCTAAATATTGCCGCTTATCATTTGCCGCAGGAGAGAGCCGTTGACGGCGGACTCCACGACGGCGAGATCGACTGTTTGAAAATCCCGCAGCGCCTTTTGTGACCACGCGGGCGGGCGCATGCCGTCCGTAAACTTGTGGAAGGCGGCAATGCTGCCCTCGATCAGCTCCACATCCCTGGCAAAGCTCTGCACCTCCCTGCCGTTTGCGATCAGCACCGTCTTATAAGGGCACTGATTGGGCTTTAGGTTGCTGGCCTGCGGATGCGTCATCAGATGCCACCCTTCATGCACGCGATCCCGCACGGTAATGAGCACATCCAGATAGCTGCCCCGCGCCAAATAGGTAACGCCGATATGCGGGTGGTTTGCATATGCCTTCATGGCGCTTTCGTTATTGGTGACAAGCTGGTATTTCTTTTGCACGGTTTCTCCCCCGATCCATGCCTTGATGCGTCCTGCGCCGTTTGTGCGCAAGAGCGCGCGCATGCATTGAAAAAAGTGATAAGTGAAGCGGTGTTATTGATATTCTGTTCTTGCTACTAATGTAACTTGCGAAGGCATGTGAAACAAGTGCTAGATTTGCATCGAAGATGTGAGGGTTTTTCACAACAAATTGGCGTGATTTCAGGTATGCGCCAAAGAAAAATGCCGCAAAGCGCGGCATTTTTCTTCACATATAAGGTTCGGGGCAGCGCACTCTTTTGATTTTTCCTCATATCGTTTGTGCGCGGCACTATCAACGCATGGTTTTTAAAACGCGATTTTTAATAAGAACTATCTATGGGTCACGCCTATAGAAATCATCTATGGCTTTACACCTTCACATAGGCGATCTCGTTCCCGATGGATTCGATGGCTTTTTTAAGATCCTGAAAGGAGAGCCAGACTGTGGCGGTGTTGTCGTTGGGATGCACGCCTACGCGTTTTGCGTGAAGCAAATCCCTGTCAAACACAACCGTCACGGCATGCTCCGCGTCGTTGAGCACGCCCAATGGCGAAACCGACCCTTGCGCCACGCCCAGATATTTTTGCAAGCGCTCGGCGGAAGCAAAGCTCAGCTTGGAAGCCCCCAGCTGCTGTGCAACGGCGGCGATATCCACCCTTTTTTCCTCCGGCGCAACCACGAGAAAGTGGTTTTTGCCCTTCGCGTCACGCAAAAAGAGATTTTTGCATACGCCGCCGCGGGCATTGATGCCTGCCGCCTCCATCTCCTCTACGGTAAAAACAGCGACATGCTCCATCAGCTCGTAGGCGATACCGACCTGATCCAAAAAGGCGAGCGCAGATTGTTTAAGTTGCTCCGTCATACAACCTCCTGTGGTTCCTGTATGATTTTTTTTGCATACGCGATGAACTTTTCCACCGCAGGCGTCAACCGATTTTCAAAGGGTACGGCAATGCCCAGATTGATGCTTCGCGGCGGGTCAAAGGGCATGAGCTTGATATTCCCCGTGCGTCCTTTGGTGATAAGCTCGTTGGTGATGAGCAGACCCAGCCCTCTTTCCACCATACCCATGGCGGAATAGTTTTGCAGGGTGGAGAATTGGTATTCCACCTTGATGTTCTCCTCCTTGAGGAGGTTGAGCACATCGATATCCGAGCCGAACGCGGGCATGATGAGCGGCTCCTTCTGTATGTCCGCAAGGCGCACGGCATCGCGTTGGGCAAGCGGATGCGAGGGCGGCATGGCAACGACCATCGGGTCGTTTTTCAGCGGTATCCACTGGTATTTGATGGAGGGCTGATAGCTCATGAACCCAATATCCGCCTTGCGTTCCCGCAGGTAGTTATCCACCTCCTGCCAGACGCCTTCCAAAAGATCGATATGAATACCGGGATAATCTTTATGGAACGCCGCGATCACCTCCGGCAGCCACTGGCTTGCAATGCTCGAATACGACCCTATCCGAAGCGTACCCTGCGTAAGGCCGCTGATCTCGGAAACCGTCTCGCAAAAGCGCTCGTCCCAGCTGCATTGCGCGCGGATGATGGGAATGAGCTTTAGGGCGTTAGGGGTAGGCGTAACGCCCGTTTTTGTACGGATAAGCAGGGGAAAGCCGACCTCATCTTCAAAGGCCGTCATCATGTGGCTGATGCCCGAGGGCGTATAGTCAAACGCGAGCGCAGCCTTGGACATGCTCCCGGAATCCAGCACATACAGGAATACCTTTGCGCGGGTCAAGTCCATATTGCTCCCTCCCCTTCCGCCGTGTTTTCGCCATGCTTTGGCTGCCTACAGTATAAATGCGCGCAAAACCGCCGTCAACCGGGCGTTTGAAAATATCCCCGGCAAAGCCATCACATTTTTCTATCCGCAAAAGCGCTTCGCGTAGCTATAAAAAATATCTATGAAACTTGCGCATTTATATTGTGTTTCATTTAATAATCATGTATACTAAATATGTCAATAAGAATCTGCGTACATTTCTACCCGCCGTATCATTTCATCGTATACCGCTGCCGTTATGTTTGTGGGGACTTGCATATCGTGAAGCCGGTTACCGACAAAACGAGCAAGTAGGAGGTACCTAATGAAAGGAAAGCAACCCAACGCCGTTTTCCTGATTTCCGTGGCGCTTACGCTGGCGATCTGTATCTGGGGCATGGCGTGGCCGGTCTCCTTTACGAACGCGGCCAACGGCAGCATGGAATTTTTGACGGTGAATTTCGCGTGGCTCTATTGCCTTGCGATGACGCTGTTCGTAGCGTTTTGCATCTGGATAGGCTTTATCAGCAAATATAAGACCATGCGTCTGGGGCCGGACGATTCAAAGCCGGAATACAGCACGATGGCATGGTTTGCCATGCTGTTTTCCGCCGGCATGGGCGTAGGCCTGGTATTCTGGGGGATCGCCGAGCCGCTCAACTTCTTCGTCGCCCCCATAGGCGGCATTACACCCGGCAGCGGAGAAGCGATGCGCTTTGCGTTTGCCAAGGCCTTTTTGCACTGGGGCATCCACCCTTGGGCCAATTACGCGGTGCTTGCGCTGGCGCTTGCGTTCATGCAGTTTCGGCGGGGCAAGCCGGCGCTCGTCAGCTCCGTATTCATCCCGCTCATCGGCGAAAAGCGCGTAAACGGCTGGATGGGCAAGACCGTGGACATCCTCGCGCTGTTCGCAACGGCAGGCGGCGTGGCGACGTCGCTTGGCATGGGTGTATTGCAAATCAATTCAGGCCTAAACTTTCTCTTTGACATCCCGGAAACACGGCTTGTACAACTCATTCTCATCATCGTGCTCGCGGTTATCTACATCGCAACGGCGATCGGCGGCATTGAAAAGGGCATCAGCCAGGTTTCCAATCTCAACGTAAAGATCGCGGTCGGCGTCATGCTGGTGCTGCTGGTGGTAGGACCCACGGTGCCCATCCTCAACAATATGATGGAGGGCGTGGGCGCGTATCTTTCCGGCATGATCGCAAGCACCTTCTCCGTGGGCGCTTTCGGCGACGGGCAATGGTACCGCAGCTGGACGATCTTCTACTGGGCATGGTGGATCTCATGGGCGCCGTTTACGGGCTCCTTCATCGCGCGCATCTCACGCGGGCGCACCATCGGCGAGTTTATGCGCGGCGTGCTGCTGCTGCCCGCAGGATTCTCCGTAATCTGGTTCTCCATATTCGGCACGCTGGGCATGGAGCTGGATTTTGAAATTGGCAAACAGGCCATTACCTCCACCGCTACCGCGCTCTTTACCGTGTTGCAGCACTATCCCTTGGGCGTTGCGCTCTCGGTGGTCATCTTCGTGCTGATCTGCACCTTCTTTATTACCTCCGCCAATTCCGCAACGTATGTGCTGGGCATGTACAGCGAAAAGGGCACGCTTTCCCCCAGCAACCGCAGCAAGGTCATCTGGGGCGTACTGATGGCAGCGCTGGCGGCGGCCATGATGTTTGCAAGCGACAACGGCCTTTCCATGCTGCAAATACTCTCCATCGTCGCGGCATTCCCCTTTGCGTTTATCATGCTGGCGTCCATTCTGTCGCTGCTCAAGGGGCTTAAGCAGGAAAGCCTGCAAGCGGACGGAGCAGCCGTTTCGCAAACAGAGCCCGCCGAATAGGGCAACTGCAAATCCATACACCACACAACGCGCCCGGTGCTTCCGCACCGGGCGTCAGTCTGTCGAAAAAGTGGCTAACGCCACGTTTTTCGAGGATTCACGGTTCGCTTGCGCCTTTGGCGCGGCCAGCTTCCGTGCCCCTGACGTTTTTTTACAGGACGATGCCCGGTGCTTCTGCACCGGGCATCGTTGCTTTGCCGTTAAGCCTATATTAGATGCGGGTTTTAAACACCGTCTGCTCGGTTATATCCGTGGCGAGCGCGTCCAGCGCCACGCCAACCCTGTGGTAACGCAGCTTCCACTGCTCCTCGGCGGGCGTATTGGGATCGCCCAAGGGATAGGGAATGGAAATGGTGGGCACGATGCGATTCGCGCCAACGGTCAGGGAAACAGGGATCAGGTTACACATGTGGACAATCGGGAAGCCAGCCTTCTCAAATTCTTTTACCATCGTTGCACCGCAACGCGTGCAGGTGCCTCAGGTGGAGCCCAGAACCACAGCGGTCACGCCGTCTGCCACGAGCTGCGGGATGATCTCCTGCGCCATACGGCGTGCCTCGGCCTCGGTGGTACCCGTGCCAACCGTGGAATAGAAACGGTCGTGCAGCCTGCCGAACTTCCCTGCCTTTTCATAGGCACGCATGGCGTCCAGCGGCACGATGACGTTGGGATCGGCGTTGGCGGCAGCGGGATCGAAGCCCGCGTGGATGGTCTTGAATATGTTTCCCTCCAGCCTGTCCATGCCTGTAACGTCATAGCTGCCCCAGCGCGTCGCGGAGGCGGACTGGATGCGGTCTGGATTCTCCACGGGCACGATGCCGCCCGTCGTCACGAGCGCGATCACGGCCTTTTTAAGATCCTTGATGGCGGGCGCGATGGGGACGACCTCCTTTTCGGGTATCACCAGCTCCGTTTGATAGGGCTGCTTGTTCATCTTCTTGATGAGCATCTGCACGCCGCGATAGGCTGCGGTATTTTCGCGCTTGTCCGCAAGGTATTTTTCATGGCGACAGCCGCGCGGAAAATATCCCTCCGCCTCCGCGCCTTCGTTCGTGCCGCCCGCGAGCAGCTTGTTGGCGAAATCCACCATGACCTTGACGTCCTGCCGCATTTTGACGGCGCCCTTGCCGCCCTTGAAGATGATGACGTCCTTTTTGAACATATCGACGCCGGGATTTTCCTCGTTCATGGAGGTGAGCACAAGAACGTTTTCAAACTGCGCCTCGACCGCCTTGCAGACGTTGCCGCAGGCGACGCCGTAGCGCCCGGCCTGAAACGCCGGACCCGCGATAAAGAGATCGAAATCCTTGTCCTTGAGCATATCCATGATGCGTTCAAGCGCCTCCTGCGTTTGCGAACCCATGAAGTTGTCGCCGCAAACGACGGTATGCGTGACCTTGGCGTCCTCCAGAGCCGCTTCTATGGCAACGACGGGCCCGATGCAGCCCTCCACGATGTAGGGCGCCTGATCGGCCTTATCCTCGCCGCCGATACCGGCAAAGAATTGATTGACGTAGCAAATTACTTTTTTCATATTGCGTCTCCTTGCACCTTAATATTCGATCATGGTCTTGACGGAGAAACCGGAGATATGATCGCCGCAGAACCAGTTGTTGTCCTCCATGATGACGGAGCCGTCGTCGCGCGCGGACTTGCCGAGCTTTTCATCATAGCCCCAGCTGCCGGACATACCGTCGCGGTTGAGCGCCTCAAGGCAGCCGATCACCGTCTTGCAGGCGGGCAGGTCGGAAAGCTCCGAAACGTTGCCCGTGGAGACGAGCGCGTTGAGCTTGGCGTCCAGCGTGACCAGCGGCTGGGAAAAGCCATCGCGTCCTGTGCACTCGTTGGAGATACCCACCACGGGAACGCCAACGTCCTCCAAGGCTACCTGACAGCGCACATAGTCGGCGTCGGGATTGCCGTAGCCCTCCTCGGTGACGATGGCGTAGTCCACGCCTAGGTTTTTCGCCATATTGGCGACCATGATCGCCGCGCGCTCCTTCTGTTCCAGCGCGACGTTGAGCATGGAGAGTATCACGCCCGTGAAATTCAGGCTTTTGCCATCCTCCGCGAACAGCTCCTTGATGGTGGGGAAATTCTGCATCTCGTAGGTGGACCATTTGGAGGAGGCGGGCATGAAGGAGCCGGAGATCAGGGCGCCGTCCAGCACCTCGGTGGGGCTGACGAAGGTGGGCAGATACTTGTTCATGTCCCAGCCGTACCACAGATCGTTGTAGCCCAGCGCCTCCATCTGGGATTGCGGCTGCAACACCAGCGCCACGTTGGGAAGGCCGTTTTGCTCGGCCGCGCGCGCCGATACGGGCGCATACTCGTATGCTTCAAAGGACTCGGCTTCCATGCCCTTGACGATGCCGCCCAGATATTCCGCAAAGCGGTGTCCCGCCCAGCGCAGGGCGTGGTTGCACTTTTGCTGCTCATGGCGCTCGAATTCCTCATCCGTGTCGCCCACAAGGCAGATGTTGATGAGCTTGGACCAGTAGGTGTGTTTCGCGCCCTCGCCGCCCATGTCGATCACGCCGTCTCCGAAGGAACCCCAGCATTTTCCGACGACGGTGACGCAGCAGCCCTTGAGCGCCTTCAATTCTCCTTCGCCCGCGGGTACGACGTCGCCCGTCACGCCGGGAAACAGCGTGCGGCCATCCACGCGGCAGCGCGGCTCGATCACTTCGATCACGGGGACGATGCGGGTATCGTCGCCCGGATTGGCGATCACGATATCCAGCGCCGTGATATGGTCGTCACATTCCCGCAGGTATGTGATCGCCGCCTCCTTGTCAATCGTGAGAACGCCGTTTGTAAAGGCGTTTTCCGTTCCAAGGCAAACCTTTTTTACAGTTAGATTGCCGATTTTCAGCTTCATAGCAACGACTCCTTTCCTTGGTGCAGCTATTTGTGGTGTTAGAGAGGACTTGGGGACTTTGGTGCAGTGCATTTCGCGTATCATTTCGTAATCATGATTATAATATAAATTAAAGGGATTACAACAAGAAAAGCAGGTCTATAGAAATTTTCAATATATGATGCGGATTTTTCACAACCGGCGCAAAAAAAGACAGCGGAATGACCGCTGCCTTTTTGCCTGTTCGCTTGGTTTAGATGTGCTTTTTGATCATAGCTTCCACGTTTTCGGGCGTTGCATCGTCCTTGACGCAGGAATCGATGATCTCACCGT
>JAUNJX010000077.1 GCA_030533005.1 Clostridia bacterium
CAGGGCGGCTATCAGCAGCAGGGATACAATCGCGGCGGCTATGACCGGCAGGAATATCGCCAGCAGGGCGGCTACAACGAAGGGTATAATCGTGATTATGTGCCGCAGGGCGGCTATGAGGGCGAGGATGCGGAGCGCCGCACCCGTCCGGAGGGCTATTATAATAAGGAATACGGCACCAGCAATCCCGCGGTGCCCGAAATGCTCGAAACCGGCGCCTGCGGCGAGTGCGAGGGCGTGCTCGAGGTGTTGCCGGACGGCTACGGCTTTTTGCGCAGCGAAAACTATCTTCCCGGCAACCATGACGTGTACGTTTCCATTGCGCAGATTCGGCGCTTTGGCCTTCGCACGGGCGATCTGGTAACGGGAAAGACCCGCCCCAGCAAGGAGGGCGAGCGCTTTTTGGCGCTGCTTTACATCACCGCCATCAATGGCGAGGAGCCGGAGGAGGTCGCCAATCGCAAGCCCTTTGAGGAGCTTGTGCCCATTTATCCCGAGGAGCGTTTGACGCTTGAATCCAAGGGACTTGGCCGGGATCAGAATCTGGCGATCCGCCTGATCGATCTTATTGCGCCTATCGGCAAGGGGCAGCGCGGCATGATCGTGAGCCAGCCCAAGAGCGGCAAGACCACGCTGCTTAAAAACATCGCCAACGGCATTGCCACCAACTATCCCGACGTCCACCTGATTGTGCTGCTCATTGACGAGCGGCCGGAGGAGGTCACGGATATGCAGCGCTCCATCAAGGGCGAGGTGCTCTTTTCCACCTTCGATGAGCTGCCCGAGCACCATGCCCGCGTGGCCGAAATGACGCAGGAGCGCGCCATGCGCCTTGTGGAGCAGGGCAAGGACGTCGTGGTGCTGATGGATTCCATCACCCGTTTGGCACGCGCCTATAACCTGACCATCCCCGCCACGGGCAAAACGCTCTCCGGCGGCATGGATCCCGGCGCCCTGCATAAGCCCAAGCGATTCTTTGGCGCGGCACGCAACATCGAAAACGGCGGCAGCTTGACCATCATCGCCACCGCGCTCATCGATACGGGCAGCCGCATGGACGATATCGTGTTTGAGGAATTCAAGGGCACGGGCAATATGGAGATCCATCTTGACCGCAAGATGAGCGAAAAGCGCATTTTCCCCGCGATCGATATCTACAAATCCGGCACCCGCCGCGAGGAGCTTTTATTGACCAAGGAGGAGCGCGAGGCCGTGTTCGCCATGCGCCGGGTCATGTCCGGCGGCAACAACGCGGACGTTACCGAGCAGCTCATCAGCATGATGGATAAGACGGAGAGCAACGAGGAATTCATCAAAATGCTCAAGGGCTACATGGGCGTTTATGAGAAGGACGGGTATTCCACCGGCAAGAGCTTCAAGTAAAACATAGAATACATAAGGCAGAGAATGAACAAAACCGCGGTGCGTGTGCATCGCGGTTTTGTGTTGGTTTGCTTCCGTGTGGCGTTACTGATTCGCTATATCCTGCGCGGCCATTTCATAGCCTTCCATGGTGCCGTTCTTCTGCCAATAATCAAAGCGGGTGAGCAGCTCGTTCTTGGTGCGCTGCGAAATGTCGGGCAATTCGCGGCCAAACGCGGCGCCCGCCTGATCAAAGCCCTTGAGTACGGCGGCCTTGAGCGTGGCGGCCTTCTCCGTGTCGCCGCCCGAGAGGGCGACGGCCATATCCATGATGCGGGTAGCGACGGCGTCTACGCCCCATTCGCCATCGTCGGCGATGGCGGCGGTGGCCTGATCGGCGGTCATGGCGTCTACATTCAGCTTGGAAAGGAATTCGTAGGAGAATTCCACCTTGCCTTTGGACTTTGCGCCAAATACGCTCTGCTTCTGGAACAGGGTGGAGATGGTGCTGGTCAGCGTTGCGATGCGCTGTTCCTCAGCGGCCTTGAGCGCTTCGGCAACGGCCTGCGCGCGCGTGCCCTTGTTGGTATAAGCGCCGGTGTCGATCTTTTCGCTCTTGCTAAAAACCGCAGCCGGTTCGTTATCTACTGCGGGCGTGCTGACGACGGATGCGCTGCTGTATTGCACGCTCTCCATCGATACGGCGGCGCTGACCGCCTGTACGGAGCCGATTGTTTGAATATCCATATGCGTTCCTCCTGTATGCGTTCATGCTTCGTTCGATTCTTCTTATTTCCTACATCGCCATTTTCTGCGCGGCGATTAAGGTTTGCGGCGAATATATATGCTCGATTACGCAAAAAGAGCCTGTCGGCTCTTTTTTTGTTTTAGTCTATCTTGTAGCGCTTCTTGAAGCGATCCACGCGTCCGCCGGTATCGACCAGCTTTTGACGGCCGGTGAAGAAGGGGTGACACTTGGAGCAAATTTCGACGGTGAGCTCGCCCTTGGTGGAGCCGCTCAAAAACGTCTCGCCGCAAGCGCAGCGCACGACGCATTCGCCGAATTCGGGATGGGTATTTTCCTTCATGTTGATGCCTCCATTAAAATTGCTGGGCGGAAAGCGAGTAACTGCTTTCCTGCTGCATTGCCTAACGCAACGGGACTATTATATCGGACGCCCCTTCAAAAAGCAAGGGTAAAATACGCTGTTTTGCCGGAATCTTGCGTATATTTTAGTTTCTCCGCCACGTCGCGGGGGAGAACAGCGTCAAAATGGGGAATATCTCCAGCCTGCCCAGCAGCATGACCATGGAAAGCACGATCTTGGAGAAGGGGGAGAACATGGAGAAATTGCCCATGGGGCCTACAAGGCTCAAGCCGGGGCCAATGTTGGAAAAGCACGCGATCACGCCCGTGACGGAGGTGGTGAAGTCAAGATCATCCAAGGATATGACGAGTATGGACAGCAGCAGAATGATAAAGTACAGCAGCACAAAGATAAGCGTGCCGTGGATGGTGCCGCCGTCCACCGTGTTGCCGTCCACCTTGACCAGGTTGACCGAGCGGGGGTTGAGCATGCGCTTGATCTCGTTGACGCTGGATTTGATGATGATGATGATGCGCGACACCTTGATGCCGCCGCCTGTGCTGCCAGCGCACGCGCCGATAAACATGATGAATACCAGAAGGCTGCGGGCATATTCCGGCCAAAGGTCAAAGTTGGCCGTGCTGTAGCCCGTGGTGGTGATGATGGACGCCACTTGGAAGTAAGCATAGCGCAGCGCATGAGGAAAGCTGCTGTACTGGGGCAGGATACAAAGGGCGATGGTGACGACAGAGAAAACGATGATGCCCAAATACCAGCGCAGCTCCTCGTTCTTTCCCACGTCCCGGTAACGCCTTAGCAGCAGGAAGAAATAGAGGTTGAAGTTTATACCAAAGAGGATCATAAACGTGCCGATCACCATATCGATATAGGCGCTGTTATAATAGGCCACGCTGATGTTGCGGGAGCTGAAGCCGCCCGTGCCCGCCGTGCCAAAGGCGTGCACCGCCGCGTCGAACAAGGACATGCCGCCAAACAGCAGCAGCACGATCTCGACCAACGTGAGCACGAGATAGATGACATAGAGGATCATGGCGGAGTTGCGCATGCGCGGCACGAGCTTGCCGACCACGGGGCCCGGCACCTCCGCGCGCATGATGTGCATGGAGCGCTCCTCCGCAAGCGGCAGCACCGCCAGCATGAATACGAGCACGCCCATGCCGCCGATCCAGTGCGTGAAGCTGCGCCAGAAAAGAAGGCCGTAGCCCACCGCCTCTATGTCCGTGAGGATGGTGGCGCCGGTGGTGGTGAAGCCGGAAACGGTCTCAAAAAACGCGTCAATGTAGGAAGGGATCGCGCCGTCGATCACGAACGGCAGCGCGCCAAAGGCGGAGAGGATGATCCAGCTGAGCGCCACGATCAAAAAGCCCTCCTTGGCGTAGATGTCGCTGGAACGTGGCTTGAAGCCCTGCAACAGGAAAAAGGCGGCGATGATGAGCAGTATGGTGTACACAAAGCCCCGCCATGCTTCCCCGTAGTAAAGGGCGATGCAAAGGGGCAGCACCATAAGCGCCGCTTCGATCAGAAGCGTTCTTGCCAGCGTCCGCCAAACCATGCGATGATTCATACGCTACCTCAGTCCTCCCGGCGGATGCTGTCCAGCTCGCACAGCCCGCGATCCGTGGTCACGACGATCACGCTGTCATCGGGTTCGATGGTGTCGTTGCCGCTGGGGATGATGCAGCGGCTGCGGCGAATGATGGCGCCTATGAGCAGGCCGTCCTTGAGCGGGATATCCTTGAGCGGCACGCCCGCGACGCGGGAATTCTCCCGCACATGGAATTCCAAAGCCTCCACCCGCTCGTCCACGATCCTGTACAGCGTTTCCACGCTTGAACCGAAGGAGTTTTGCATGGCGCGCACATACTGGAGTATCTGGTGCGAGGTGATGTCCTTGGGGCAGATAAAGCTTTCCAGCACGGAGCTGCTCAGCATGTCAATGTAGGCGGTTTTGCTCACCTTGGTGATGACCTTTTCCACGTTGCATTTGTGGGCGAACATGGAAAGGATGATGTTTTCTTCGTCCAGCCCCGTCAGCGCCACAAAGGCGTCGGCGCTCATGATGCCCTCCTCGCGCAGCAGCTCCTGATCCGCGCCGTCGCCGTAAATGATGGTGGCCTTGGGCACCAGCTCGCAGAGCGCCTTGCAGCGCGCCTCGTCCTGCTCCACGATCTTGGTGTGTATGCCCACCTCGCTTAGCTGCCTTGCAAGGTAATAGGAAATGCGCCCGCCGCCGATGATGATGACGTTTTTGATGCGGCGCTTGAAGGTGCCAAGGAACTTAAAGAAGGCTTCCGCGTCCTGCGGGGGCGCGATCACCGTGAGCCTGTCGCCCGATTGCAGGGTAAAATTGCCCGTGGGGATGGTGACGACGTCGTCGCGCTCCACGGCGCAGATGAGGATGTTGCTGATCTGTATTTTTTTGCGCAGATCCTTTAGCATCACGCCGTCCAACGGGCTATCCTCTTTCAGACGCAGCTCCATAAGCTCGATACGACCCTTGGCGAACGGCTCCACCTTGATGGCGGAGGGGAAACGCAGCATACGGGATATTTCGGCGGCTGCGGCCTGCTCGGGGTTGATGGCGAGCGAAAGTCCCAGCTCCTCCCGCAAAAAGAACATCTGCTGATGGTATTCGGGGTTGCGCACGCGCGCGATGGTGTGCTTGGCGCCCACCTTTTTGCCCACCATGCAGCAGAGCATGTTGATCTCGTCAGCGCCCGTGGCGGCGATCAAAAGATCGGCGTCCTCCACGCCCGCGTCCTTCTGCACAAGATAGCTTGCGCCGCTGCCGCAAAACGTAATGACGTCCAAGGAGTCGTTGATGAGCGTGGTGCGCTCGCTGTTGTTGTCGATCACGGTAACGTCGTGACCCTCGCTGCAAAGCTGGCTGGCAAGGGCATAGCCCACCTTGCCGCCGCCAACGATGACGATGTTCATATCCTACCCTTTCTGTGTCCTTTATTGCTTGCTTATATCGCTTACTTATTGCTTGCTTACGAGCTTAACGCCCGCGCTGGTGCCAAGGCGCGTCGCGCCCGCGGCGATCATATTCTCGGCGTCCTCCGGCGTGCGCACGCCGCCCGCCGCCTTTACGCCCATATCCGAGCCTACGGTCTGGCGCATGAGCTTTACGTCCTCCACGGTCGCGCCGCCGGTTGAGAAGCCGGTGCTGGTTTTGACGAAATCCGCGCCCGCGCGCTGCGCGCAAAGGCAGGCTTCCTTTTTCTCCTCGTCCGTTAAAAGGCAGGCTTCGATGATGACCTTGACGTGCGCCTTAGGGTGCGCCGCCTTGACCACCAGCCTGATATCCCGCTCTACATAGTCCCAGTTATGCTCCTTGGCGGCGCCCACGTTGATGACGGTATCGATCTCCTGCGCGCCCGCCTCTACGGCCAGCTGCGTTTCGGCGGCCTTTGCCTCGGGCAGCATAGCGCCCAGCGGGAAGCCGACCACGCAGCAGGTCAGCACATCGCTATTCGCAAGCTGTGCCGCGACGTACGGCACATAGCAGGAATTGACGCAGACGCTTGCAAAGTGATGAGAGAGCGCCTCCTCACAGATCGTTTTGATTTGCGCGGTCGTGGCGTCGGCCTTGAGCAGCGTGTGGTCGATATAGCGGTTTAAATCCTTTACCATATTGCGCCTCCATAAAAAAATGCCGGTTCAGGCATACACTTCTAGTATCTATTCTACTGGCTGCGTCTGCAAATTGCAATAGCGCCGCCGTAAAGGGTATGCAAAGAAAAAGTCTCCGCGTCCTTGCGGGCGCGGAGACGGGGAATGTCATGCAGCTTATATCTGGATGTCGAGCTTTTGCGGCGTTTGCATCCCAACGTCCAGATTCATCAGCGAGTCGATCACGTTCATGGCGATGGAGGACTGGGTATCCATCGTTTTCTTCATCACCGCAACGGAAGCCGCCTGCGCGACCTGCGCGGACTTCATTTCCATAGCGACGGCTGCGATATCAGCGCCCATAGTGCTCGCCTCCCTTCCGGTTCGTCGAGTATATCACGAAAAAGCCCTGCGCGCAAGCTATTTCTTGCAATAGGGGGTGTTTTTAAGCGGCAGCTCGTCGCGCCAAACGCCGTCAAAGCTGTGATAC
>JAUNJX010000021.1 GCA_030533005.1 Clostridia bacterium
TCCTCCCTCGGTTATAAAAGCCCTGTTCAATTCAAAATCGAACAGGGCTTCTCTTGACTTTTTTCTTCTCTACTTTTCCTTGACAGGTTCAGTTTGGCGGCCGGCAGGCCGCCTTTTTTTTTGCGCGTGTACAAAAACGTTTTGTTTTTGGCCTGCGCGGCGAATTTTCTGCGCCGATCGCGCGAAATAGCCGCAAAATCGCTGAAAAAGCAGGGTCGTAAAATCAAAGAATGGGAATTGACAGGCGCGAAAGAAGATATTATACTACAGCTAACAACAAAAACGTTTCAGTAACCAAACGCATCTTTGCCCTGAGGTAGATAGAGTGGAAAAACGCATCACCATCAAGGATATAGCCAAGCAGGCCGGCGTGTCGCTGGGGACGGTACACTGCGCGCTCAACGGAAAGAGCGGCGTGGGCGAGGAGACGCGCGCGCGCGTCATCGCCATCGCCAACGAAATGGGATATCGTGTCAATGGGGCGGCGGCGTCGCTCAAGCGCGGGCCTTTGCGCATCGCGGCGGCGTTTCCCGGCCTTACCACGGAGAGCCAGTATTATTTTTCCTTCGTGTGGGAGGGCGTGCGCGCCTATATCGATACGCTGCTCGATTACAATGTCGAGCTTTTGGAAACGCCCTTTTACGGCGGCGCCAACAACCAGACCAACGCGTTGTCCGCGCTTTTGAAGGATGAACGCATCGACGGGCTGCTCACCACGGGCTATACGGAGGTTTGCGGGCGCGTGTCGCTGCGCGAATTTGAAGAACGCCATGTGCCGGTGGTGCTTGTGGGCAACGACGTGCCCCAATCCAGCCGCCTTTGCTGCGTGCAGCCGCACTATCGCATCATCGGGCGCACGCTCGCGGAGCTGCTGTCCCGGCAGACGTCCGGCGGCATATTGCTGCTTTCCGGCGACGTGATGGATCCGTCCCACTATCAGGTGGTTGGCGGCTTTGACGAATATGTGCAGGAGCATGCGCTTCCCAACCCCATCTATAAGGTGCATCTTTCCGGCGGCAATGCGGAAGCGTACGCCCGCGTGCTGCGGGAGCTTGCACAAAACGGCGATATCGCCGCCTGCTGCGCCGTAAACGCGCGCGGCAGCGTCCTTCTTGGCAACGCCCTTTGCGAAACCGGAAAGGCGGGGCGCATACCCGCCGTGGGCAGCGACCTGTTCGCGGAGAACGTGCGCTTTTTGAAGGATGGCGTATTCACGAATCTTTTGTATAAAAAGCCCTATTCCCAAGCCTATACCGCCACCAAATATCTTGCGGATTTCCTCCTTCGCGGGGCGCGTCCCGCAAACGACGTGATCTACCTTGGCAACGAGGTGATCTTCCAAAGCAGCCTGCCCATGTACGATAACGGGCTGTTTCGGCTGATTCGATAGCGGTTGCCGCAAAGCGGCGGCAAGGATATATAGCAAGCAAAGAACGAAAGGATGAACAACACATGCAGATTTATGAAAAATCCAGACACACCAGCGGCGCTACCACCGTCAGCATGGCCCGTGAAGCGGAGCGGGACGTACTTGTGATCGAGGGTCGGAATCCCGGCTTTGCGGGCGAGGTGCGCGAGGGCGCGATCATAGCCCCTGCGGATCACCAAAGCGCCGTGCTGCTGCGACAGCTGTTTCCCTTCACAGCGCCCCGCCCCGTGCTTTCGAGCATACGCACCGTGGGCTTGGGCGACAGGCTGGGCATCGCCACCCCCGGCCACATTCGCGTGATGGAAAATTACGACGCCGTGCCCATACTCGCCCAGCAGTCCATTCGGGAATTGAACCTGACCGAGCGCACCTTTATGGACGTGCTGGACTGTGCGACCTTCGCGGTGTTCCGCGAGGATTTCCAGCGCGGCTTTGGCGCGGACGGCGATCACCTCAAGACAGACGACGAGGTGGAATATGCCCTTGGCTGCGGCTACAGCATGATCACCCTGGATTGCAGCGAGCATATCCGCAACGATGTGGCCGACATGACGGACGAGCAGGTCAACGCCGCCTACCAGCCCGACCAAGAGATGGAGAAGCTGTATCTTGGCAAATCCTTCAAGGTGGAGGATCACACCATCGAATTCCCCGAAATGGAATACAAGCGCACCGCACTCATCTACGGCGCGGCGCTCGATCATGCTGCGGGCATCTACAGCCGCCACGTCAAGGGCAAGCCCGTGGACTTTGAAATTTCCATCGACGAGACCATGACCCCCACCACGCCCGCGCAGCACTACTTTGTCGCAAGCGAGCTGACCCGCCGCGGCGTGGCGTTCGCCACCGTCGCCCCCCGCTTCTGCGGCGAATTCCAAAAGGGCATCGACTATATAGGCGACCTTGCGCAGTTCACGCGCGAGCTTGACGTGCACGCGGCTATCGCCCGCGCGTTCGGGTATAAGCTTAGCATCCATTCCGGCTCTGACAAGTTTTCCGTGTTCCCCATCATAGGCAAGCTCACGCGCGGCAACTTCCATGTCAAGACCGCCGGCACCAACTGGCTGGAGGCCATGCGCGTGGTCGCCATGACGGACGCGGCGCTCTACCGCGAGGTGCATGCGTTTGCGCTCTCCGCTTTTGACGAGGCGACCAAGTATTACCACGTCACCACCGACCTTTCCAAAATTCCCGCGCTGGATACGCTCAAGGACAGCGAGCTTCCCGACCTGTTCTCGCAAAACGACGCGCGGCAGCTCATCCACATCACCTATGGATTGATCCTCACGGCCAAGAATGCGGATGGCGCCTCCCGCTTTAAGGAACGGCTCTATAAGCTTTGGCGGGAGAATGAGGAAACCTACTACAAGTGTCTTGCGCAGCATATCGGCAGGCATATGCGGCTTTTATACCAGGATATCCGATGAGGGAGGAAAGAAAAATGAAGAAATATGCCATCGCGTGCCCCACCAGCATGGGCGTGCGCATCACCCCGGCGGAGCGCCAGCCCGTGCAGACCAGCCACCAGTTTTACATGCAGGCGACCAGCGCCGAATCCAACGTCTTGAACATCGCCTCCTCCTTGGGGAACGAATGTCTCGTGCTTACGAAGTTTGTCGAGGGCAGCCCCGTGGCGCAGTTTATCCAAAGCGAGCTTCGCTTCCGCAACATTCGCTATGAGGGCGCGACCGTCGCGCAGGGCGGCCCGTGGGGCTACCGGCACCAGTTTAACATCGCGGACGCGGGCTTTGGCATGCGCGGCCCCCGCGTATGGAACGACCGTGCGGGCGAGGTCGGCTGCACGCTCTCCATCGACGAATTCGATATCGAGCGCCTGTTCGGGCAGGAGGGCATCGAGATACTGCACATCTCGGGTCTGATCGCAGCGCTTTCTCATGAGACCAGCGTCTTTTGCGCGGCGCTTGCAAGGGCTGCCAAGAAATACGGCACGCGCGTTTCCTTTGATCTGAACTATCGCGCGTCCTTCTGGAAGGGTCGGGAGGAGGAGCTTTCCGCCATTTTTGAGGAGATTGCGTCGCTTGCGGATGTGCTGGTGGGCAACGAGGAGGACTTTCAGCTTTGCCTTGGCATCCATGGCCCGGAGGCCGGCGGCAAGGATATCGCCGCCAAGATCGACGGCTTCAAGGGCATGATTGCGGAAGTCGAGAAGCACTACCCCAACGCCCGCTTCTTTGCAACGACGCTGCGGCAGGTGCTCAACGCCAATTCCCACCTTTGGGGCGCGATCGTGCACGCGGACGGGGCGTGGTTCGTGGAGGAGCCGCGCGAGATACCGGTGCTTGACCGCATCGGCGGCGGAGACGGCTTCACCGGCGGCCTGCTCTACGGTATTTTGAAGGGCTGGGACGCGGAGAGATGCATGCAGTTTGGCTGGGCGACGGGCGCTTTGGCCGCGACCTCCGTCAACGACTATGCCACGCCTGCCGACGAGGAGCAGGTATGGGCCATCTATCAGGGAAATGCGAGGGTAAAAAGATGAAACAAGCGGATATCGGTTTGATCGGTCTCGCCGTCATGGGCGAAAATCTGGTGATGAACATGGAGTCTAAGGGCTTCACCGTGGCGGTGTTCAACCGCACGACGGAGAAGGTGGATCATTTTGTGGAAGGGCGCGCCAAGGGCAAAAACATCATCGGCTGCCATTCCATTGAAGAAATGAAGGATGCGCTCAAAAAGCCCCGCAAGGTCATGCTGATGGTCAAGGCGGGCAGCGCCGTGGACGACTATATCGAAAAGCTGCTTGCTGTGTTGGAGCCGGGCGATATCATCATCGACGGCGGCAACAGCCACTTCCCCGACACCATCCGCCGCACGGCGTATGTGGAGAGCAAGGGGCTATTGTATGTGGGCACCGGCGTATCCGGCGGCGAGGAGGGCGCGCTTAAGGGCCCTTCCATGATGCCCGGCGGGAGCCCTGCGGCGTGGGAATATGTCAAGCCCATCTTTCAGGCGATCTGCGCGCATGTGGAGGACGGAAGCCCCTGCTGCGAATGGGTAGGCGAAAACGGCGCGGGGCATTTTGTCAAGATGGTGCATAACGGCATTGAGTATGGCGACATGCAATTGATCTGCGAAGCGTATCAGCTCATGCGGGACATGCTGGGGCTGTCCGCCAACGAGATGCACGACGTGTTTGCCGAATGGAACAAGACGGAGCTTGACAGCTACCTTATCGAGATCACGCGGGACATCCTTGCCTATAAGGATACCGACGGCAAGCCCATCGTGGATAAGATACTCGACACGGCGGGTCAAAAGGGCACGGGCAAATGGACGGGTATCGCGGCGCTCGACGAGGGCGTGCCACTGACCCTCATCGGTGAAGCTGTGTTCGCGCGCTGTCTTTCCGCCATGAAGGCGGAGCGCGTCACGGCGGCCGCCGCCTTCAAGCGGGAAACGGTTCCCTTTACAGGCGATAAAAAAGCCTTTATCGAGGATATCAGAAAGGCGCTGTTCGCGTCCAAGATCATCTCCTATGCCCAAGGCTATACCCTCATGCGCGCGGCCGCCAAGACCTACGGCTGGAACCTCAACTATGGCGGCATCGCGCTGATGTGGCGCGGCGGCTGCATCATAAGGAGCGTGTTCTTAGGCAAGATCAAGGAAGCCTACGATAAAGACCCCGCGCTTTCCAACCTCCTGCTCGATCCCTATTTTAAGGAGGTTATGGAAAGCCTCATCCCCGCGTGGCGCAATGTCTGTTCTGCCGCCGTGACCCACGGCGTACCCGCCCCCGCCATGAACGCGGCGCTCAACTACTTTGACGGCTACACCTGCGCGCTGCTGCCCGCGAATCTCTTGCAGGCGCAGCGGGATTACTTCGGCGCGCACACCTATGAGCGGCTGGACGCGCCGCGCGGCGAATTCTATCATACCAACTGGACGGGGGAGGGCGGCGACACCGCTTCCTCTACCTACAACGCATAAGGAGGAAGAAAACCATGCAATTGCCCTTTCAAGTGGATTTTTCGGGCAAGGTAGCCGTCGTGACGGGCGGCGCGGGCGTGCTGTGCGGCATGTTTGCAAAAGCCTTGGCCGCGTGCGGCGCGAAGGTCGCGGTGCTGGATTTGGCGGAGGATAAGGCGCAGCTCGTCGTGGACGCGATCAAAGCCGACGGCGGCGAAGCGATGGCCGTCAAGGTAAACGTGCTAGAGGCTGAGAGCGTCGAAGCCGCGCACCGGCAGGTGCTCAAAACCTTCGGTAAATGCAGCATACTCTTAAACGGTGCGGGCGGCAACAATCCCCGCGCCACCTGCGACGACGAGTTCTTTGACGCCGCGACGCTTGCGGATCCCGAAAGGAAAAGCTTCTTTGATATCGATCCGGCGGGCTTTGACTTCGTGTTCGGGCTTAACATGAAGGGTACGCTGCTGCCCACGCAGGCGTTTGCCAAGGACATGCTGGACGAACCCGGCGGCGTCATCATGAACATCTCCTCCATGAACGCCTTTACGCCGCTTACGAAAATTCCCGCATATTCCGCGGCTAAAGCGGCTGTTTCCAACTTTACCCAGTGGCTTGCCGTGCACTTTGCCAAATCCGGCATCCGCGTCAACGCCATTGCGCCGGGGTTCTTTAGCACCGCGCAAAATGCCAAGCTTCTTTGGAACGACGACGGCACGCCCACGGCGCGCACGGGAAAGATTCTGCGCAACACCCCCATGGATCGCTTTGGCGAGGCGGAGGAGCTGATCGGCGGCATGCTTTATTTGATGGACAATAAGGCCGCAGGCTTCGTCACGGGCGTTGTGCTGCCCATCGACGGCGGATTTTCCGCCTATTCGGGGGTGTAAAAATGGAGCTTTGCTTGCGGGCGCAAACGCCGGACGGCTTGAGCGACGAACAGCTCAAGCAGGGGATACTTTCCATGCTTGCGGGGCGTCCCGCCAAAAGGGTGCTCATCATCCCGCCGGATTTTACGCGGTTTTTCAGCAAGGCGGGCTTTATCACCAACGTCTGCTATCACCATTATGCAGCGCTCGGCGCGCAGGTGGATATCCTCCCCGCCTTGGGTACGCATGTGCCCGTCACGCGCGCGCAGGCGGCGGAGATGTTCGGCGACGTTCCCTTCGAGCTGTTTTTGACGCATAACTGGCGCACGGACGTGGTGCGGCTAGGCGAGCTTTCGGCGGAGTATATGCAAAGCATCACCGAAAATCTCTGGCAGGAGCCCGTCAGCGTCGAGGTGAACCGCCGCATCATGGACGAAAGCTACGACCTCATTCTTTCCCCGGGGCAGGTGGTGCCCCACGAGGTCATCGGCATGGCCAACCACAGCAAGAATTTGTTCGTGGGCGTGGGCGGCTCGGACATGATCAACAAATCCCACATGGTGGGCGCGGTCTACGGCATGGAGCGCATGATGGGCAAGGATCACACCCCCGTGCGGCAGATGTTCGATACGGCGCTCGAACGCTACTTGAAGGATCGCCCCATACTCTTTTTGCTCACGGTGACGACCGCCCCCGGCGGCGTGATCCGCACGCACGGCCTGTTTGCGGGCGCGGAGCGGGACGCGCTGGAGGCGGCAATCGCCCTTGCACAGCAAAAGAACATCGATTTTGTGGAGCGCGGGCTAAAAAAGTGCGTGGTGTATCTTGACCCCAAGGAATTTAAGAGCACATGGCTTGGCAACAAGGCGATCTATCGCACGCGCATGGCCATGGCGGACGGCGGGGAGCTGATCGTGCTGGCTCCCGGCGTGGAGCGCTTTGGCGAGGACGAGGCTGTGGATAAGCTCATCCGCAAATATGGCTACTGCGGCAGGCTCAAGGTATTGGAGCTGTTTAAGGCGAACGCGGACTTAAGGGAAAATATGGGCGCCGCGGCGCATTTGATCCACGGCTCCTCCGACGGCAGGTTCAACATCACCTATGCCGTGAAGGATATCACCAAGGAGGAGATCGGAGGCGTCTGCTTCACCCCCGCCGATTACGAGGAGACGGCCAAGCGCTATGACCCCGAAAAGCTGGCGTATGGCTACAACACCCTGCCCGACGGCGAGGAGATATTCTTTATTCCCAATCCGGCCCTGGGGCTTTGGATCGACAAAGAAAGGTTTAACAGGTAAGCGCATGACGAAAGCATTTATGGACGAAAACTTTCTGCTGGAAACCGAAACGGCGCGCACGCTCTACCACGCTTACGCAAAGGCCATGCCCATCATCGACTACCATTGCCACATCGATCCGGCTGAGATCATGGAAAACCGGCGCTTTGACAACATCACGCAGGCATGGCTGGGCGGCGACCATTACAAGTGGCGGATTTTGCGCGGCAACGGCGTAGACGAGCGCTATATCACGGGCGACGCGAGCGACAGGGAGAAATTCCAGAAGTTCTCAGAGGCGCTGCCCCGCTGCATCGGCAACCCCATGTATCACTGGTGCCATCTGGAGCTCAAGACCTACTTTGGCTACGACGGTACGCTAAACGCCGATACCGCGCAGGCGGTGTGGGAGCTTTGCAACGAAAAGCTCAAGACGCTGCGCGTGCGCGACATCATCGCGCAAAGCAACGTCGCCGCCATCGGCACCACGGACGACCCCGCCGATACGCTGGTGTGGCATGAAAGGCTTGCGGCCGACCCTGATTTTCAAACCAAGGTCATCCCGAGCTATCGCCCCGATAAGGCGATCAACATCCAAAAGGAAACCTTCCTGCCCTATGTGGAAAAGCTTTCGGCGGCGGCGGGCGTGAAGATCAACGGGTTGGATGCGATGAAGCGGGCGCTTACCCAAACCGTGGAAAAATTCGTGGCGCACGGCTGCAAGGCAAGCGATCACGGGCTGGACTATATCCCCTTCCGTCCCGCTCCGGACGAGGACGTGGACACCATCCTCAAAAAAGCCCTGGCGGGGATCGAGATCACTTTGGAGGAAGCGGAAAGCTACCAGACCGCGATTCTGCTGCACCTTGGCGAAGCCTATTATGATCACAACATCGTGATGCAGCTGCATTACGGGGCGCTGCGAAACGCCAATACGGCGATGTATCAAAAGCTGGGCGCGGACACCGGGTTTGACTGCACGCAGGATACCTGCAGCACGGCGGGTATCGTGGGGCTGCTGGACGCGCTCAATCAAAAGGGCAAGCTTCCCAAGACCGTCCTCTATAGCCTAAACCCCAACGACAACGCCCAGCTTGCAACCCTCATCGGCTGCTTTCAGGGTACAGAAATCAAGGGCAAGCTACAGCACGGCAGCGGCTGGTGGTTCAACGATACCAAGAGCGGCATGATCGCCCAGCTTACCAACCTTGCGAATCTCGGCATCCTGGGCAACTTCATCGGCATGCTCACGGACAGCCGCAGCTTCCTTTCCTATACGCGGCACGAATACTTCCGCCGGGTGCTGTGCAACCTCTTGGGCGGATGGATCGAAAACGGCGAATATCCCGCCGACCTTCCCTTTGTGGGGAGCATGGTGCAGGATATCTGCTACAACAACGCGAACACCTATTTCTTCGGATAGTTCCTCCAAAAAGCAAAAGGGCCGTCACGGGAGCGACGGCCCTTTTGCGTATCCGCGATCACGCAGCTTCCTTCTTTTTGTTTTCCCGGGAAATAAGCACGAGCAGCAGCACCGTGACGCCCACCGCGACGGACACCGTGCTCATGCCGGCAAATATGCCGAAGCTGTCGGCCACAAGGCCGATAATGGAGGGCATGAGGATGGAGCCGAGGCTTGCGATCGGCAGCATGACGCTCCACGCAAAGGGCTCCCGTTTGATCAGATCGCCGGAGCAGGATACGACCGTGGGATAAATGCCCGCCATGGAAAGGCCAAAGCCGATGATGCCCACGAGCACCATGGGCAGCGTGCGCCCAAAGAGCAACACGGCAAAGAAGAACGCGAAGCCGCCGCCCATGAAGCAGAGCAGCCGGCTGCGGGGATAGCGCCCGGAAAGCCACGCGACGCTCAACCGCCCCGTCAGGATCAAAAGCCAGAGCACGCTTGCCATGGTCTGTGCAAGCGAGGCGCTTAAAATGCCCGCGTCCTGCAAATAGGTCACAAGCCAGCCGATCACGCCCTGTTCGGCGCAAAGATAGCAGAACAGCGCGGCCGTGCCCAGCACAAAGCTCTTTTCCTTGAGAAAGGAGAGGTCGCGCGCCTTATTTTGCCGCACGGCCGTTGTTTCCGAAAGAGGGATATTCGCATAGAGCAGCATGCAAAGCAGGGAGAGGCCGATCATGAGAAAGCATATGCTTTTCCAGCCGGCTGGGTCGTTATGGGTGCAAAACACCACCAGCAGCGGCATGATGAGCGCGCCCACGGCAAAGGCCGCGTGGATGACGTTGAGCGCCCATGCCTTGCCCGGCACCGCTTCATTGATGGTAACATTGGTGAAATTGGAGGAGGCGCCCCGCGCAAGGCCGGAGGAGAGGAAGGCTGCGGCAAGCAGAAAGGGCGCGGAAAAGCTTGCGAGGATCAGATAGGCAAAAAGCATAAAAACCGAGAAGAACAGCATGCTTTTTCTTCTGCCGATGGAAAAAGCCAGCATGCCGCTAAAAAAGCTGGAAAACAGGTTGCCTACCGAATGCAGGCTCAAGAGCATCCCGCTAAAGTCGTAGCTCAGCTCGTAGTCGTCCCGTATAAAGGGCAGAAGCGACCCTATGGACAGCGCCATCATGCCGGTGACGGCAAAGGCGATACAGCAGAATAGAAACTGCTTTTTCTGGGTCGGCGTCAACTGGAACATATATACCTCACAGCATTTGTAATAGGGATGGCGCATGCGTAAGCGCCACATCGCCAAACTCACTTATTGTACACCTGAAATAAGCGTCCCGCAAGGCGCGGGACGCGTTTTTTCGGCAAGCTTTACAAGGGCTTTCCCGGCCGTGAAAAGCTCTATGCGCGCGGGGCGCGTTTTGCTAAAACAGGCGGAGCTGCTCGCCGGAGAAGCTGTCCGTAAACCTGTGCAGCCATGCGAAGATCTCATCGGGCTTATACATCATGCCGTGCCTGCGGCATACCGTCACAAAGCTGCGCGTGAGCGCGTCGCTGTTGGGGCTTGCGCATACATAGCTTTGGCCGAAGGCGCGCGTGTAGCGCGCTTTCATGCCGGGGAAATGCTCGTCCAGCTTTTGGTAGAAGTATTCCCGGTTGCCCTGGCGCAGCGTCACGCCCATGCCGAAGTTCAAAATGCCCGCGACCGCCGCTTCCAAGCAGTAATCCAGTATCCCTAAGAGGTTTTCCTCCGTGTCGTTGATAAAGGGCAGTATGGGGCAAAGCCATACCACCGTGGGAATGCCCTCGTCCCGCAGGATGTTAAGCACCTCCGCGCGGCGTCTTGTTGTGCAAACATGCGGCTCCAGAACGCGGCAAAGCGCCTCGTCATAGGTGGTAAGCGTCATTTGCACGACGCATCTTGTTTTGTGGTTGATGCTTTTTAGAAGATCGAGATCGCGCAGCACAAGATCGGATTTGGTGATCAGCGTAAAGCCGAAGCCGTATTTTTCCGCAAGCGCAAGACTGCGCCGCGTGATCTGCTCCGTGGCTTCGATGGGCAGGTACGGGTCGCACATGGAGCCCGTGCCGATCATGCAACGGCTGCGCTTGCGCCTAAGCGCTTCGCCTAAAAGCTGCGGGGCGTTTTGCTTGACCTCCACATCCTCAAACGCATGCGCCATGCCGTAGCACAAACTCCGGGAATCGCAATAGATACAGCCGTGGGTACAGCCGCGATAAGGGTTCATGCCGTTTTTGGGAGAAAGTATGGTCTTGGCGTCCTTATAGTGCATGGGGTCTCCAAACGCGGATCGTATCGGCGCGGCGTCGGATCGATTCAGCTATTTCTGATAGTTTGCCAGATAATATGCCAACGCGTTCTCGTAGGTCTGATCCTTCGCGTCGGGGTATACCTTTTTATACGCATTCAGGTTTTCGCCGTCCAGCACGTTGTATACGGCGGAGGTGGCGTCTACACTGTCTGTTTTGATGGTCGCTTCGGATACGCAGTAGGTGCCGGTGTTGAAATTATAGCGCATGGTGAGCACCTTTTGGCCTATGCTCATGCTGCTGATGTCCTGCATCGACCAGTAGAGGATGGAGGAGGCGGCGTTTTTCCCGGGCACATAGCGCCAGGATTCGGCGCCCATGGCGTTGAGGTCGATGCCGTCGGCGGCAAGCTTGGCAAGAAGCGCCTTGGTCGCGCTGTCATCCGTGCCGGAAGCGCCGGAATCCAGCTTGCTTCTGCCGCCAATGGCCTCGTCGATATCCTTCTTGAGCGTATCCAGCGTCTGCTGATCGGCAAAGCTTCCGCCGGTATGCTTGCTGCACGCGATCACGGCGATGCCGTCCTTGTTGAGCCGGGCGGAGATCGTGCCGCCGGAGGGGCACACATAATCATCCTTATAGGAGGAAACGTCAATGGTGCTGTTGTCCGCGCCCAGCGTGATCGATGCGGGAGCAGCCGTGTAGGAGGTGGTCAGTACGCTTTGCAGGCTCCGCCGGTTGGCCATGCAAACAGCGGCGCGCGTTTTCTCAAGCTGGGTTGAGAAAACCGGAATAGCGACTGCGACAAGGATGCCGATGATGGCGACGACGATGAGCATCTCCATCAGGGTAAACCCTCTGCGTTTTCTATCCATATCAATAGCCTCCTTTTCGACGTCCATCCTTAGTATAACATCGACAAAAGACGGGGGCAACTAAAGCTTTACGCGCTAAAGATAACATGCCATCGTCTTTTCGATCCAGTAAGCATGCACGGCGGCCGGGGCAAGCGCCTCAAGCTGCTTCATGCGCGTATAGAGCGGCAGGCCGTCGCCCGCGTCATGCCAAAGGTCGGTGAAGATAAAATCGTGCTCCTCCTTGGGGTAGTGCGCCTGCGCATAGGCGAACGCGTCGTCCTGCACGATGTTGAGCTTGCCTCCCTGCGAAAACTGCGGCAGGATATGCGCTTGGAACAGCGCGATCACAGACGGATTCTGTTCCACCACCGTCACGCGCGTGACCTCCGGCCGCAGGCTCGCCATGTACGCGAAATACCCAAGCCCCAGCCCAAAGGTCAGCACGCGACCCTTTGCCTGCGCGATAACGTCCGCCATGGTGTTGATCTCGTTGGGGGTGACGCTCATCCAAAGCCGGCCGTTTTCCAGGATGGCGGGATAAGGGAACGCTTCGTTGAAATAGCCGATCTGCGGTATCTGCCTGCCGTCAGGCAGGGAGAGGATGTCGTCGCAGACGAAGGCTTCAAAGCCCGCGTACGCGTCATAGCGAAGCGTTATGCCGCCGCTTTGCGCTTCCGGCAGGCGGATGGCGCGATAGTAAGGATTTTGCATATAATCGGCGGGGCGAAGGTGATGGAGCATCGCGGGAAAGTACGCGTGGTAGAACGCCTTGTCCGAAGGCGCGTCCATGTCAAGCCCCATTGCGGACGCGAGCAGCAGCGCATACGCCGTTTCCCGCCCTACGCCGCTTTCACAGAGCGCATCCAGCATATCCTTTTGAATAAACGTTGGCCTGTATACAAGGTATTGGCGCAGCAACGCCAGTATGCGCCTGTTGTCCCGCGCGATCTGTTCGCTTGCGGTGCGGTCTGCCATCCTTATGCCCCTCTCCCTGCTGCGATAAACCGGCGCGTGGTTGCCCAAGCGCCGGATGCTGTGCTTTGTTTTCGGTTTTGTGCCCTGTTATTGTAGCAGATTTCGGCGAATATGCAAGCGTCCTGCATCAGCCAAGCGGGATCAAGAGTCTTCGCCCCGGCTCCAGCAGGGCGTTTTCGATGCGGTTCAGGCGCAGCAGGCTTTCCTCCGAAACGTTGAAGCGGCTGGCCACGGTGGAAAGGGTATCGCCCTGCACGGCGATGTAGCAGATGCACAGCGCCTCGCGCGCGTTGTCCGCTTGCTTCGTATGCCGCTGGGCGGTGTTGTTCTTCTGTTCCATAACCCCATACCTCCTTCGGGAACTCGTTGTTCCATGCCTTTATACGCCGAAGGGTATGGGTTGTTAGCCGCGTCTGCCCGTTGTGTCCATTTTCTGTGCCAACGCAAGCACTTCCTCCCCCAGCGCCTCGACCGTGCGGCTTTGCGCAAGCACAGCGGGACTTGTAAGGCGGCCTGTCTGCGCCATGGACGCGGCGGCAAGTTTTTCAAGCTCCTTTTGCGCGGCAAGAAAGCGCTGGTAGATATCGTTGTTTTGCAATGCCGCCCTGACGGCGGGGGAGAGGGTGGAAAGGTAGTCGTAGATGGGCGCAGGGATTGGATGCTTTTTCATTGGACACCTCACAGGCAGTTTTATGACGAAACATATCTATCATAGTAGATATTATAACTATTATAGATGATGTATAGCAACGATAGCAACACCTACAATAAAAACGATAGGAGGTGTTGCCAATGCCGGATACGTCAACGAAGGAGATCGGTGCGCGCGTGCGAAAGCGCCGGGAGGAATTGGGGCTTACCCGTGAAAAGATGGCGGAGTTAGCGGGCTTGTCCGTGCAATTTGCCGCGTCTATCGAGCTGGGAAAGCAGCGCATGACCACAGAAAGCCTTGCCAAGGTTTGCCGGGCGCTGAACATCTCGGCGGACTATATCCTGTTTGGCAGTGATCGGCCCGTTCCGGCGCACGACCTGAACGCCATGCTCACACCCCTTGATAAGCGGGAACGTGAACAGGCGGAGCAGCTGTTGGCAATTTTTGTACATGCGGTTGCAAAACGGTAAGCGGCATGCCGTTATCTGCTAAGTAAAGGGAATATGGATACAAGAGAAGCGATTGCCGCAAGAATCAAGGAATTGTGCATAGAGCGCGGTATAACGCCCAATGGACTAAGCTATATAGCCGCAGTTCCGCAATCCACCATCAAAAGCATACTCAACGGCGAAACCCGGAATCCGGGCGCCGTTACCATAAAAAAGCTGTGCGACGGGTTTGATATCACCATCAAAGATTTTTTTGACGATCCGCGCTTTGCGGAATTGGAGCAGGAGATCAAATGACGCAATATATTTTGCAGGATATCAACATCGGCGCGAACATCCTTGCCCTGCGAAAGCAGCGGAAGCTGACGCAGGAGCAGGTCGTGGCGAAAATGCAGCTTATGGGAAGCAACATGTCAAGATCGACCTACTCCAAGATCGAAACCGGGACGCGCAACATCAAAGCCAGCGACCTGATGGCGCTTAAGATTGTGTTCAAGGTTTCGTATGATGCGTTTTTTGAGGCAATCGATGCATAACAAAAGCCACGGCGAACCCGCCGCGGCTTCTTTCTTGCTGCTTATCACCCTTTGCGCCTATTCCATCTCCACCAGCGCCCGCAGCGTCCCGTCGCCGCCGTAAATGCCCACCGTATGCACGCCGCCGACGTTTGCGTAGCGGCATTCGATGGCTTCGCCCGCCTGCACCGCCTTGCGAAACACCATGCGCAGCGCCGTAAAAGCGTCCTGCCGGTATACGTCCTCGGGCAGCGCCTCCAAGGCGAGGTAAAGATAGCTTAAGTTATGCACATGCGCGTTGAAATCGATGTCGCTGCGGCGTAGCGCTACCTGCGTTACGGACTGGTAGGCGTCCGGCTCGTGCAGGCGCGGGAGGTCGCTTTCCTCAAAAAGCCGCTCCTCGTCTGGGGCGTAAAGCGCAAACAGCGCGTCGCTGACCGGGACGACATGACCCGCGCGAAGGTCGAACAGGGCGAATTTGGATAAGCCCAGCACGCAGGGCGCGCCGTCCGCGCCCAATATGCAGTATTCGCGCAGCATGCTGCCCTTGCGGGGCGTGGTGCGCGCCCATGTGCGGATCGTTAAAGGCTCGGGGTAGACCGGCCTGCGAAGAACCTGCACATGCCAGCCCACGATGAACCACGCGACGCCCTGCCGCGTATCCTCGATCACGCAGTCGCCCACATGCGCCGAATGGCGGCTGGCGATATCCTCCAATATGCGAAGCACGGCGGGCAGAAACATCCTGCCCTCCCCGTCGTAGTCCCCGATGCGGGGCGCATAGCTTTCCTCATAACGCATGGTGCTATCTTCTCTCCCTGTCCGTTGTTTATAGCTTCACGACCTCAAATACCGTGAGCACATCGCCCTTCACCCGAAAGCGCACGTCGAATCCCGCAAACTCAAAGCCGTAGGGCGTGTCGGGATCGTCCTGATAGGCGGGGCGCGGGTCCTGCCCAAGGGAACCGATCAGCGCCTCGCGCTTTTCCTTTGGGATCATCCCCAGCCACGGCTCCTCAAATACCACGTTCAGCGCGTAATCATACTGCGCGGCCGCAAAGCCGTCGCGCGCGTCGGGGTGGCTGTCCGTAAAGGACAGGTAGGGCTTGATATCGTAGATGGGCGAGCCGTCCATCAGATCAGCGCCCGAAACGTGCAGCACCGTGCCAAGGCCGGGCTTTGCTTCCATCCCCTCCAGGCGCACGGAGGACAGGCCGATGGGATTGGGGCGGAAGGGGGAACGGCTGGCGAACACCCCCATGCGCTTGTTGCCGCCCAGACGCGGCGGCTTGACCATAGGCGCCCAAGCGCGCATTTCCACCTTGGAAAAGCCCCAAATGAGCCATATGTGCGAATAGCCCTCCAGGCCGCGCAGGGCGTTTGCGTCGCGGTAGGCGGGCTCGAACACGATCGTCGCTCGCTGCGACGGCACCAGCCCGCTTTGGCGGGGGATGCCGAATTTGGTGGTAAAGTCGCTTTTTATGCGCGCGATCACCGTAAGCTGCGCGTTTTCATCCATAGGGTTCGCCGCCTTTCTTCGTCCCATTCTACACGAAGGCGCAAAACAAGGCAACAAAAAAAGGGCGCTCGCAGCGCCCCCAAAAAGCGTCGCCAAAGTCCATTGGCGTTCATCGATGGCTTGAACACGCTTAAGCGTGCGCGCGCTTTGGCGTCGGCGGTCGATATCGATGCGCGGGAATGATGATTTGACCTGCCAAAGCTTTCCGCATATGCCAAAGCCGGGTCAGCTTGCGGTTTCGGGCGGCAGGGATTGCATGAGGGCAAAGAAGTATTCGGGCTTGCCGGTACGAAAATAATCATACCAGGCGTCCAGCGTGTTTGCCTCAAAAACGCCTGCACGCGCAAGGATTTGCTTCGCCCACAGCAAGGCGCCTGTTGCGCTTGCGGTAATAAGATTGCTGTCCGCCACGGACGGCTCGTCGATATAAAAGCCTTGCCCCTTATAGCCCGGAGAAACCATTTCGAGAAAGCCCGGCCCATTGCTGGTATGCGGACGATGATCCAGCAGCCCGAGGTTGGCAAGCGCGGCGGTAGCCCCGCAGATCGCACACACGGTAGCGCCTGCGGAAAGAAGCTCGCTTGCCTTTCCGAGAATGGCGCCGTGCTTTGGGTCGTTCCATGTGTTGGCGCCCGGCAGCAGCAGCATGCTTGCTTCGCGCACGGCAATGTCGCCGATTAAGCAATCGGGCGCCACGGTCAGCCCGCCCATGGTACGGATCGGTTCCTTGGAATAACCGACCGTTTTGAACGATACGTCCGGCGCGTCCTTCTTAAAAAACCGGCCGGAATGCAGCTCCGCCGCAGCATATCCCAGCTCCCAGTCCGCCAAGGTGTCAAGAACATAAGCATAGATCGTAAGCATAAATTGCCTCCCTTTTCATTGCGTTTTCGGATCGCTTGGTTGCTTTTTTTCATTGTACTATGGAATTGTTGACAACAGTATGGCAACGACCTATGATGATCAAAAGATGTTTGGGAGGGCGGCAATCCGATGAAGGTGGACAGGCTTGTCAGCATGATTATGCTGCTTCTTGAGAAAGAGCGCATAAGCGCACGGGAGTTAGCGGACAGGTTTGAGGTTTCACCCCGCACGATCTACCGTGACATAGACGCGATCAACATGGCGGGCATTCCCGTTCGCTCCACATCGGGCGTGGGCGGGGGCTTTGAGATCATGCGGGAATATAAGGTCGACCGGAAGGTTTTTTCCACTGCCGACCTTGCCGCTATCCTGATGGGGCTTTCCAATCTTTCCAGCATGATACGGGGGGATGAGCTGGTAAACGCCCTTGCAAAGGTCAAGAGCTTTATCCCTGCCGACCGGGCGAAGGATATTGAAGTAAGAGCCAATCAAATCTATGTGGATGTAAGCCCGTGGATGGGCAACGGGAACACGCGCGCCTATCTGGAGATCATCAAGACGGCGTTGCAGGAAAGCAGGCTGCTTTCGTTTGCGTATGTAGCCCACCACGGAAATAGAAGCGCGCGAACGGCCGAGCCGTATCAGCTTGTCTTGAAAAGCGGCCATTGGTATTTGCAGGGATATTGCCATGAAAGAAAGGATTTTCGCCTATTCAAGCTATCCCGCATAGCAGACCTGCAAATGAAAGAGGAGACGTTTACGCCGCGGGATTACCAAAAGCCGACGCTGGACTTTTCAGAAAGCTTGGAAGCGCTGCAAACAAAGATCAAGCTGCGCATTCACCGATCTGTCATGGACAGGGTGCTTGATTTTTGTGCGTATGAACACCTTTCGCCTGACGGCGATGCGCATTACATCGTAAGCCTTCCCTTCATAGAAAACGATTACTACTATGATATGCTGCTTAGCCTTGGGGATCGGTGCGAGTGCTTGGCGCCGCCGCCTGTCCGCGAAGAAATGAAGCGCAGAATACAGGCTATAGCCGCCTTATACGAAAGCTAGGGCGATCGATTCGGTGCATAACAAAAAACGCCGGCGCTGAAGCGCGGGCGCGCTCCGGCCGGCATGGTAAGAAGCAGCGAATACGGTTATGGAAGGCTCCCTCGGAACGGGGATCGTTTCAAAGACCGGTTTCGCAGCACTTATATCACTGTTGGTCGAGAACAAGGCTTGCTACAGTGGCATACAGCAGCTCCGGCTCAACGGGCTTGACCAGCCGTGCGGTCATGCCTGCCGCAAGCGCCTTATCCCGTTCTTCGTTGAAGGCGTCCGCGGTGAGCGCAATGATGGGGATGGCAGCTGCATCCGGCCTCTCAAGCGCTCTGATGCGGCGGGTTTCCTCAAGACCGTCCATGACCGGCATTCTCAAATCGGTGAGGATGATGCTGAAATATCCTCTCTCGGACGAGTTGAAAATATCGACAGCCTCCGCCCCATTCTTGGCAGTCTCCACCAGACAGCCCTTGCGCGCAAGGATTTTTTCCGTAATCATCAGGTTCATCTCATTGTCGTCCACAAGCAGGACGCGGCGGCCTTCTAATACCGAATCATCAACGTCAAGCGTAATGTTCGCCTCGGCGCACCGCTCGGCAGTGTTCAGATAAAATTCCAGAACGAACTCCGTACCCTCGCCCAGCGCGCTGCTTACACGGATCGTTCCATTCATTTCATCGACCAGATGCTTCACGATAGCAAGGCCAAGGCCGGAGCCTTTTATCTCGGCATTCTGCATGGTTCTTTCCTGTGAAAAAGACTCAAAGCAGACCTTTTGGTATTCTTCGCTCATGCCGATGCCGTTGTCGCGGACATAATAGCGCATGCCGTATTTACCGCCCCGATCCGGTATCCGTTCGAGCACAAACTCCACGCGCCCGCCCTCCGGGGTGAACTTTGAAGCGTTGGAGAGAAGGTTGAAAAAGATTTGGTTAAAGCGCAGCTTGTCCACCATCACACACTCGCCGTCACCATCGTACTGTATGGTAAACCGAATGTTTTTGAAGTCCATCAGCGGCTTTATCACGGTGTTGATGCTAAGCAAAAATTCCCCGCGCGTATATGGCTCCTCGGTAAGCTCTATCTTACCGCTTTCGATTTTACTCAAGTCCAGAATGTCGTTGATAAGCCCAAGCAAATACTTGCTGGCCACATCCAGGCTGTTGAGCAGCGCATCGGTTTCCGGCGGATTTTGTTCTCCCATCGCAAGCTTGATAGAGCCGATAATCGCGTTGAGCGGGGTGCGGATATCGTGGCTCATCCGCGAAAGGAAATCGCTTTTTGCGTGGCTTGCTTCCTCGGCGACCTCACGCGCAGCGGACAGATCCTGAACAGCGGCCGCGAGATCGCGCTGGCCGGCCTTGAGCGAGGTGATATCCATCAGCGTGATCACACAGCCGGCCACCCTGTTATCAACGGAGCAATAGGGCGCGACGCGTGTGAAAAATGTCTTATCCTTCTTTGTCCTGATCTCGCACTCAACGGGCGTGAGGTCTCTGATGACGCTTTTGCATATTGCCTCTATATCTTCCGAAACAAAATTATAGGCGATGCAATCCAAGGGTCTTCCGATATCCTGCTCCATGACGGAGAACTCCGTGGCGACGTGGCGGGTAAAGCGGCTGATATGCAGACCGTCGTCAACAAAGATAACGCCGACCATCGTCGAGGATAGGAAGTTGGTAATATCGTCGCTCAGGTGGCTTACCTCCGCAAGCTTCAGCTGGTATTCCGCATTGACGGTATACAGCTCTTGATTGACGGATTGCAGCTCCTCGTTGGAGCTTTGCAGTTCTTCGTTGGAGGTCAGCATTTCCTCGTTTGCCGATTGCAGCTCCTCGTTGGCGCTTTCTTTTTCGGCAACACTGCGCACCAACTGCATCCGCACGCTGGTCAGCTCCTGCTCCAGATCGGTGATGCGCTGTGCCGATACAAGGTCAAAATCAAACGCCGCCGCTTCCTTCGTTTCTCCGCGCTGTTCCGTTCCCGAAAAGATGATGGCAAACAATGCCTCTTTTTCATAGCGGGGCCGCCTGATGGGCGCCACCGTGACCGTGACGGTCTCGTCGCGGTTTTCGCCGTGGAAGCTTACGCCTTTATACTGCACCTCGCGTTTTTGCGCTCTTGCTTCCTTGAGCAGCGTGGAAACCGTGATCCGCAGCCCTTCGGTGAGCAGATCAAACAGGTCGAGGGAGGTCTTTCCCCGCAGCTGCCGGAAATAATTGCTGTGCTCGCCGAGGAAATGTATGGCTTCGTTCCTCTCATTCACCACGACGCTGGCGGGCATAAACCTTTCAAACAGATCCGTGTTCAATCCGATGCAGTCGGCGTCATTTTCCGCAGCGGCGGAAGCGGAGGCGCCCGCGTCCTGCTTACGGGCATGCGGCGCTTTTACGACCCGGATGGGATCGCGCAAAAACGGGATGTTCGTCTTGCCCGGTATTCTGGCTTCACTGTTGTGCCCGAACAGCCTCGTTCTGGCGTCGATAACAGGGAAGGCTTTCGTATAATCACCTATGTTTTCGGATTTTCCAAGGAACAGATACCCTTTTTCCTTTAGCGCCACATGGAAGATGGCAAACAGATTGTTTTGCAGCTCCGGCTGGAAATAGATCAGCATATTGCGGCAGGAAATAAGATCGAGCCGGCCAAAGGGCGGGTCAGCGAATACATTGTGCGGCGAAAACACGACCATTTGCCGTATCTCGCGGTTGACGCCGTACTCCTTTTCGTGGCGCGTGAAGTAGCGGCTGAGCCTCGGCACCGAAACGGACTCCAGTATGTTGTCCCCGTACACGCCGGCCGCGGCAATCGCAATGGAGGTTTCGTCAAGGTCGGTGGCGAATATCTTCACATCGCGCTTGACGCCGAGATTTTCCATTTCCTCCTTGAAAAGAATGGCGATGGAATAGGCTTCCTCGCCTGTGGAGCAGCCTGCCACCCACACGCGGATCTGTTCCTCAGAGGCGTTTTGCAGCAGGCTGCGAACGGCCTCCTCCCGCAGCTTTTCAAAGCATTCGGTATCCCGGAAGAAGCGCGTTACATTGATAAGAATGTCCTTTGAAAGCGCGATGCTTTCCTCCGGGGTGGCCGCTAAGTAGTCGGCATATTCTAAGAGGGTGGTCTTGTGGAGCAGGATCATCCTGCGTTCTGTCCGCCGCAGAATCGTTTCCTGCCGGTATTGCCGAAAATCGATATTCCTTGTCGCTTTCAGATTTTCGTATATCTTGTCCAACGCGGCTGCGTTGTTGTCAACTTCGCTTTCGATGGGCTTTAGCTTGTCCTTTACAAGCTCTGTGATCCCAACGACCTCCTGCGCGATCTCCACAGGGCTAAGCGCGGCGTCCACCAGCCCCGTTTGCAGCGCGCTTACAGGCATACCGTCAAATTTGCAGGTTTCGGGCTGCTGCACAAAGATCACGCCGCCGCGTTCTTTGATATCCTTTATGCCGCTGGAGCCGTCGGAGCCGGTTCCGGAGAGGATAATGGCGACAGCGCCGCTTTCCGCTTCTTCGGCAAGAGAGCGAAAGAAGATGTCTATGGGCAGATTCAAGCGGGACTTGTCCTGCGGTGTGAGCCGGATCCGGCGGTTTGCTACTTTCATCGTCTGTCCCGGCGCTATGACATAGACATGGTCGGGCAGTACTTCCATGCCGTTTTCCACCTGCGTTACAGGCAGCGCCGTGCTCTTTGAGAGGATCTCGCACAAAAGGCTCTTATAGTCCGGCGAGAGATGCTGTATCACAATATACGGCACGCCTGTATCCGGAGGCAGCGCTGCAAAAAACGCCTGTAAAGCCTCAAGCCCTCCGGCGGAAGCGCCTATCCCTACGATATAGTTTTCTATTTTTGTTGGTTTGCTTTTGTTCATAGAATTCGCCATGAGATACTGCCTCTTTTCCTTCATGACCATGGCCGGTCGCAACAGCAATGCGGGCAAGTGAAATCAATTAGCGTTGACACGCATGCATTGACGAAGAAATATACGATATTCTGTATTATAGCATGCCGGCCGCATCAGAACAAGACCATTCATTTCGCCGGATTGTCATGCCCCTCCGGCGCCACGTCTGTGCTTTCCGTGCACAGCGCGGGGGCGGCTGCCATCTTTTCACATAGACGAGGCTCCCGAGCCGAATAATGGAGCGCGATCCTGTTATAGCTGCCGGACATAGCACAGCTTTCGGCCGTTATCCTCCAAGGCTGTCAGCCGGATATCCGCGTCATAGAGGCTTTGGAGCGTTTGCTGGCTGATGATTTCGGTGTGTGTGCCAAAGGAGAACGCCGCGTGGTCGTCCAATAGGGCGACCTGACTTTGCAGCAGAAGGCAATGATCCGGATTGTGCGTGGTGCAGATGACGCAATAGCCCTCCTGCGCCAATTCGCGGATGATCTTCAATATCTTGATCTGGTTGCCGTAATCCAGATGCGCCGTAGGCTCGTCCATGAGGATCAGCTTGGATCGCTGCATGATCGCGCGCGCGATGCAGACCTGCTGGCGCTCACCGCCGCTCAGGTTGCGATAGGATTTGTCGGCCAAATGCAGGATGTCAAGCCGCCTAAGCGCCTGCTCCGCCTGTAGATAATGCTCCGCCTTGGGGCGCTCGAAGGTCTTAAGATACGGCGCGCTTGCGGCCACCACATATTCGATCACCAGATAATCAAAGGAAGGGATGATGGTCTGCGGCACATAGGCGAGCCGCCGCGCGATCTCGCCAAAGGAAAGGCGGGACAGGGGCTTGTCCTGTAGAAGTATCTCGCCCGCGTCCGGCTTACTCAACCCCGCAAGACAGTTGAGCAGCGTGGTTTTTCCCACACCGTTGGGGCCAAGAATGGTCAACACCTGCCCTTCGCCCATCGTAAAGCTGACGTTTTTGAATAAGCAAGGCTCGCTTGGATACGCAAAGGAAAGGTCATGGACGCTTAAGAGCATAATAGTCCCCCATCGTACTTTAGCTTATTGCACCATCGTCTTTTGCCGCCACAGCAAAATGGCAAAGCAGGGCGCGCCGATGATGCCCGTTAATATGGAAAGCGGTATTTCCAAGGTGAAAAGCGTGCGCGCCAGCGTGTCGATAAAGAGCATGAACAGCGCGCCTAAAATGGCGGTCACCGGAAGGCAGCGCGTGTTGTCAGGCCCTACCAGCAGCCTTCCAAGATGCGGGATGACCAAGCCGATCCAGCCGATCGTGCCGCTGATGGAAACGGCACTCGCCGTAAGCAGGCTTGCGCAAAGTATGATGCCCGTGCGCAGCGCCTTGATGTTGACGCCCAGGGTTTTTGCTTCCACCTCGCCGAAGGAAACGATATTCAGCCGCCATGAAAGCAGCAGCATGGCCGTGATGCAGCAAAGGGCGATGGGCAGCACGGAGAGGAGCTCATGCCCTTTCAGGGCGGAGATGCTTCCCATCTGCCAATACACGATGGACGCAAGATCAGAGCCTTCCTCCGCGATGAATTTCAAAATGGATACGAGAGAATTGGCAAAGCCCCCCACGATCATGCCCGAAAGCACCAGCATCATGTTGCCGGAATTGCGAAGAAGCTTGGGGATGGAAGCAGAAAGCAGCACCGTAAAAAGGCCGAATATAAATGCGAATAATTGCCGGTAGAGCATGTTAAGCCCCAGAATGATGGCGAGCGCCGCGCCGAGCGCCGCACCCGAGGATACGCCGAGAATGTCGGGCGAGACCAGCGGATTCTGGAAATTGATCTGGTAGATGGCGCCGGATACGCTAAGCATCGCGCCGATCAGCATGGCGCCGAACACTCTGGGTAAGCGGATCACCTTTAATATGGTGACCATCTTTTCGTTCACGGTGTCGGATAATCCCAGCTTATAGGCGATGACCGCCATGGTTTCCCGCGGGTCAAAGCTGTACCGACCCAAACAGGCGGCAGCAAGAGCTGCCGCCGCCAGAAGGATCATCAAGCCTATGAGGATTCTTTTATAGCTGTCCTTTTTCACGTTTTACAGGCCCAATTGCTCCGCCGTAAAGGTCTGCCCGTAGACAAGGTCATAGAAGCCGTCCACGTCCGCCATGAGCTGCGCTTGCGTATACAGGTCGGGATGCAGGTTTTGCACCGCCCAGCAAACGCCGAGGCATGCCGAAGCGGAGGGATAATCCCAAGGCTCAAGGGCGCTGGGGAACACATAGACCGCGTTGTTTTTGATCGCCGTGATATCCGCCCACGCGGGATCGTTCATAAGATCGTCTACGGTGTACTTGGCGTAGCTGGGGATCCAAATGACCTCGGGATCCCAGCCGATGATCTCCTCGATGGAGACCTCCGCAAAGTCGCCCGCCTTTTCCACGCCGGAGACCGCATTGATGCCGCCGGCGGTGTCGATGATCTCGGTCTGTATCATGGCGGAGGTGGCGACGCTAAGCTGCGAGCTGCTGCCAAGAAAGAGGACGCTGGGCTTTGCTTCGCTCTTGGCGCCGATTTCCTTTGCCGCGGCGATCTTCTCATCAAAGAAGGCGTTGACCGCCACCGCGCGATCCTCAAGCCCCAATACCTGTGCTACGAGTGCAAGCGACGATTTGATCGTATCAAAGCTTTCCGTGTTGGGAAGCGCTACGACCGCCGGTACGCCGATCTGCTCGTAGGATTCCGCCTGATCGGCAAAGCGCTCGGGCAGGATCGCCACGAGGTTGTCGCCCAATACAGCGACGGCCTCATAGTTGATCTCCTTGCCCTTGCCGATCTGCGGCACGCCGTCCCAGTTCTCGATCACCAGCCCGTACAGGCCGTTTGCCATCTGCTTATTGCCAAAGCCGGCGAGATAATCGCCGCCGCCACCCAACACGATCGCGGTGTTCAAGGAGGGGTTATGCGTGCCGACGATCGCCGTCGCGGGCTGCGCGAAGGTCACGCTGCGCCCGGTAACGTCCGTCACAGTGATCTCCTCGCTTGCGGGTTCTTCGGGTTGCTCTGCTACGGGTTCTTCCACAGCGGGCGCGGGAGCGGGCTCCTGCGTTGCGGGCGCGGGTTCTTGTGCGACGGGTGCCGCGGGCGCTGCGCAGCCTGCGAGGAGGCAAAGGCACATGATGGAAATCAGAATCCATGCAATCGTTTTTTTCATTCTAGGTAGTTCCCCTTTCAAAGTAAAAATAAAACGAGCGCCATCCAAATCCGCACGCAACTGAGGCCACACCTACAGTCCGGCAAGATTTGATAATAGGCTCGTCCACCGATTATCCTTTTCTTCCCACGGTCAAAAAATATGAAGCATGCAAATCCAGCAAGGAGCTATGTCTTATCAGCGCCAACTATTATACACTATAACGCGCATGCCGTAAAGACGGAGGCCAAGAGTATACGATATCCCGTCCCAAAGCACGATCATTGCGCCGTCGCGCGCATTTCGTCGCCCGCTGTAATAACGCCGCCGCAAATCACCTTCGCAAAGGCGAAGTTCTGGTAGAACAGGCAGGGCGGTTCTTGATGATAGCAGGCACAGTCCGCGTGGCATTCCTTGCCCACGCGCGCGATCTCGATCACCGCGTCCGCAAGCCTGAACCGGTCGCCCGCGTGCAGGGAGGCATACGCCAGTCCCCTTGTGACGATATTCGGGCCCACGCCCTTACAGAAGCCGTCGCTTTGCATCACCTTATCCCGCCACGCCCCGTCACAAAGGCTCAACTGGCGCGCCCTGCCCGCGAAGCGATCCTTTTCCATGCCGTGCGCGCACAGCGCGGCAGAAGGCACTTCCTGCCAGATTCCCTTTTGGGGGCTTATGAAAAGCTTTTCTATATGGCTCATCTTATCCTTCTTTATGTGCGGAGGGGATCATAGTTTCCAATAGGTAAGGAACGATTTGGCTTCTTCGCTTTGCGGCGCCAGAAGAACTTGTTTGGCTTCGCCCCATTCGCAGACGCGGCCGTTGCAAAGCAGAATCACGCGATCCGCGCAGCGGGCGGCCACGGAGGGGGTATGGGTCGCAAAGAGGACGGTGCAGCCCACGTCATGGCTGTAGGAAAGCAGCGCGTCCTCCAACAGTATGCTGCCCGCCACGTCCGTGGCAGAGGTCGGCTCGTCCAGCAGCAGAAGATCGCGCCGCTTGACGATCATGCGGGCAAAGGCCATGCGCTGCGCTTCGCCGCCGGAAAGACGGCTGCCCCGCGTTTCGGCGTGTGCTTCCATGCCGACCCGCGCAAGCGCCCGAAGCGCAAGCTGGTGCGCGTCCGGCCGGTCTTCGACGGCAAGCTCCACGTTTTTGCAGGTGGAGAAGCCGAAGCAATAGGGCTTTTGCGGCATGTAGCCTATTTCCTTCGCGTCCGTGGCTATACTTCCCGCATCGGGCGCCAAAACGCCCGAAAGCACGCGCAGCAGGGTGCTTTTCCCGGAGCCGTTGGGGCCGATCAGGGCGTATTTCAGCCCCGGCTCCAGATGCAGCGCGGGAATATCCAGCACCATTCTTGCGCCAAAGCTCTTTTGGATCCCGGTAATGGTAACCTCAGCGCCCATATCGCTCCTTCCTGCCTCGTTGCTTTTTAAGCGGCATATCATCGCGCCCGCGCTCCTCGAGCGTCAGGGCGATGGAGTTGATGGCAAAGGAGATCAATAGCAGCACCGCGCCCAGCGCCACCGCAAATTCAAAATTCCCCTTGTTGGTTTCCAGCATAATGGCGGTCGTCATCACGCGGGTCTTATACTGTACATTGCCGCCCACCAGCGACACGGCGCCCACCTCCGCGATGGAACGGCCAAAGCAGGTAAAGAGGATGGAGAAAAGCTGTCCGCGGCTTTCGTAGAGAAGGCAGCGCAGCTCGCACATGCGCGACAGACCCAGCCCGTATATGGTGTCATGGATCTGGGATGCGCGGGAGGCGGCGATGGACGCGCTCAGGCTCATGGCGATGGGCAGTATCAGCAGCACCTGCGCGATCACCATGGCGCTTACGGAATACAAAAGCTTATATTGACCCAAGGGGCCTGAGCGGGAGAGCAGAAAAAAGACCAGCAGCCCCGCGACGACGGGGGGCAGACCCATAAGGGTATTGAGTATGCGCATCAGCGCGCGCTTGCCCCAAAATGTACGGCTGCCCACCAGCATGCCTAACGGGATGCCTATGCCCGCCGAAAAAAGGGTGGAGAAAAAAGACATGCGCAGCGTCACGCCGATGATTTGGCGCAGCTCGCTGTTTCGTTCCAAGAGCATGCTTCCGATTTCGGAGAGAAGGTTCATCTTTTATGTATATCCTGTTTCAACATAGTTCCATTATACAGAAAAAAGCGGCTATAGGAAATGGGGAAATGAGATTTTGCACCCGTCTCATCTCCCCATGGGTCAAGTCATGTATGGAGGGCGCGGATAACCCGCGCGCTTCTAGGCGTCCGCCGCCTGTCCGGCGAGCTTTTCCGCCTGCTTGGTGGGAATATCCTTGCAAAGCGCGTTCAAAACCGGCACCATGGCCATGGTGACAAGGCCGGAGGTGAAGCCGCCGTTATAGACGTTGAAGCCAAGGTGGAAGGCGGCGGTGTTGAGCACCAGACACGCGTGCAGCGCGCCCGCTACCACGCCCCATATCACGCCCCAGCGGCCGGATACGGGCGACATGCCGCTTGCAAAGCAGAGGCCGATGACCCAGCCCGCCGTATTGAGCGGCGTGCCGGTGATAAGCCCCACCAGTACATAGCCCACCATGATGGGTAGCACGTTTCTGGGGTGGGAGCCGTTGCCCGCCCAGCAGGTAAGGCAGAGCAGCGCGCCCACGGCGGGGCCTGTGAGCTTTGCGCCCACGGCTGTAAAATACGCAAGCGCCATCAGACCCAGAAAGCCGTAGTTGATGAGCACGTTGCCCACGCCGTCCAGCTTGGTGAAATCACAGCCGTGACCCGTGCGCATGAGGAGTGTGCCGTAGCCCTTAAAGCCTTTGTTGAGGATCAGCCCGACGATGGCGCAGGCAACGAAGATCGCGCCGAGGAAAACGAGGAAGAAGCTATTGAAGCCGTCGCTTACGATGCTGTTGGTCGTAAATTCGATGCCCAGGGGCTTGAGCACGGCGTTTTTATAGATCGCCGCAAAAAGCATGGCCAAGATACCCGCCGAAAGACCAACGTTGAACAGGTTGTGCCCTTGGTGCATGGTGGCCGCGTGGGCGGAAACGGGCGGGATCAAAAAGCCGAACAGGCCGCCCACCACGATGGCGAGGAATATGCCAAGGGGCAGGGGGATGGATAAAAAGCGGTTAAAGAGCATCTCGCTTACGATAGGGGCAAGGGCTGTACCAAAGAGGGCGAAATGCGCGTGCTTGGTAAAGGGCTCCTTCTTTACGCGCGCATAGACCCATACGCCCAGCACAATGGGCCAGATGTTCAGGCAGTTTTTGCCGAAAAAGCTAAATCCCACCGTCAGGAAGAAAACGCCCACGGTCAGACCAGAAGCCTCCACCTTGGCAAACTTCAAAATAAGGATGGCGATCAGCCCCAGCATGCCCGCATGGAACAGGCCGCCGTTGAGGCCGCCGACGGCCAGAGAATCCACCGTCAGGGACTGGGGGCTGGTCAAAATCGCCCCAAAGCCCTTGAACATCGCATCCACCGGCCCGGTGCAGAAGCCTGCGACGATCATCGCCAAAGAGAACGCGAGAAAAAACAGATATAATACCTTGGAAGTGTTGTTCTTGGTCTCCATACGTCAGTATAAACCTCCTAAATTAGCCTTTCGGGAACGCTGTATATGTTCATGCGTGCGCCGCGCGCAAAGCCGCAAAGGGTCACGCCGTATTCCCGCGCCATGTCGATGGCCGCGTCCGTCGGGGCGGAGCGGGATACGATCATGGGCAAACGCGCGTTGACGGCCTTGATGAGCATGTCGCTGGGTATCCTGCCGCTTGTCATCATGAAGCACGCGGACAGCGCCACGCCGTCCCGGAGCGCTGCGCCGATCGCCTTGTCAAAGGCGTTGTGCCGCCCAAGATCCTCCATAAAATAGAGGAGCCTGCCGTCAGCGCCGCACAGCGCGCAGGAATGTACGCCGCCTGTGGCGATAAACAGCTCGCTGTCCCCCTGAAAGCTCTGCACCCGCTTTTGCACGTCCGCAAGCTTGAAGCGGACGTCCGCGTTTATCCGCGCAGCGGGATCGCCGCATACGGCGTAGGCCACGGGATGCTGCCTGTCCAGCGTCGTGGTCAGCGTGCGCACGGGTCGCGTTGCCTCGTCGTCCGCAAGGAAGGCGTCGTCGCGCAGCGTGATATGCGCCACACCCTCTACCACGACGAGACTTTGCACGTCCTCTGTAGAATGGATCACGCCCGAACTGCAAAGGTGCCCCAATGCAAGCGCGTCAAGATCCTGCTCCATGCACAGCAGCGTGATAAAATGCCTGCCGTTGACATACACAGGGAGCCTGTATTCGCACATCACGGTGTCTTCTACATCGGTATGTGTTTCACCTTGCAGGCGAAGGATACGGTATGGTTTTGTGATCGGCATGGGCATTACTCCAGCGTTTGCATGAACGCTTCATATTTTTCGCGTGTGTTGAGATTGAGAAAGAGCGACCAGTCGGGGTTAAACGTGCGCGCCTCCTGCTCGGGGATATAGAGCGCGTCCACCTGTCTCAAAAGATGGTGCACCGAGGTTTTATCCGCCAGAAGGTTGCGCTGCACGGTTTCGATGATCCTGCGGTTGTAATAGGCGTGAAAGGGCTCGATCCACTCGCCGTAGCGCGTGACGCACGCATCCGCGGGCTGCGCTTCCAGCCGCGTCTGCATATGCTTGCAATATACCGGATCAAAGCAGGGCATATCGCAGGCCATCATGTAAACATAATCGCTTTTGGCAATGGACAGCGCGGCGTGCATGCCGGAAAGCGGCCCCTTGTCGGGGATGATATCCTGCACGGTGCGCACGGGCATGCCTTGATAGAGCATGGGGAGCTTTGTGACCACAATAATGTCGTCAAAGCAGGCGGAAAGCTTGGGAAGCAGCACCCCGATGAGCCGTTGCTCCCGAATTTTCAAAAGCTGCTTATCAAAGCCCATGCGGCTGCTTCGGCCGCCTGCCAGTATAGCCGCTGTACCAAACGGTTTCATAGTACCTCACGGAAACATGCGGCGGGTTGCCCCGCCGCAAGCAGATGTGTGTGTTGGCTACGCCTTTTCCACCTTGGCGGCGCAGACCTTGAATTCGGGTATCTTGGCGATGGGATCGACCACGGTGTTGGTCAGCTTGTTGGCCGGGCCGTCCGCAAAGTGGAAGGGCATAAATACCACGCCCTGTTCTACCTTGTCCGTGACCTTAGCTTCCACCGTAACGGTGCCACGGCGGCTGGTGACCACCACGGCGTCGCCGCAGGCAACGCCCAGCTTGGCGGCGTCATCGGGGTTGATCTCCACATACGCGTGACCCGCGATGTTGTTGAGACCCTCGTTTTTGCCCGTCATGGTGCGGGTATGATAGTGATAGAGGATACGACCCGTGGTAAAGATGAACGGGTATTCCGCATCCGGCTGCTCCGCGGCGGGCTGATACGCGTGGGGCTTGAAGATCGCGCGATCCCCGCGGGAGAACTTCGCCGTATGCAGCGTGGGCGTGCCGGGATGCTCCTTGTTGGGGCAGGGCCAGCAGAGGCTTTCGGTCTCGATACGATCAAAGCTGATACCGCCGTATTGCGGGGTCACGGACGCGATCTCGTCGAGCACTTCGGAGGCGGTGGTAAAGCTGTTCTTATAGCCCAGCCGCGCCATCACGTCGGAGAGGATCTCCCAATCCACGCGGGATTCGCCAACGGGCGCAATCGCCGCGCGCACGCGCTGTACGCGCCGGTCGGTGCTGGTGAAGGTGCCGTCCTTCTCCGCGAAGGTGCAGGCGGGCAGCACGACGTCCGCAAGCTCTGCGGTCTCGGTGAGGAAAATATCCTGTACCACAAGGAATTCGCACTTCTTCAAAGCGCTTTCAACATGGTTGAGGTCGGGGTCGGAGATCATGGGATTCTCGCCCATAATGTACAGGCCGCGAATCTTGCCCTCGTCCACCGCATGGATGACCTCGGTGACGGTAAGGCCGGGCTTTTCGGGCAGGCTCACACCCCATGCCTTTTCAAACTTGGCTCGCGCGTCGGGGTTAGCCACCTTCTGATAGCCGGTGTAATCGCCGGGGAGGCAGCCCATGTCGCATGCGCCCTGCACGTTGTTCTGGCCGCGCAGCGGGTTCACGCCGCCGCCGACCTTGCCGATCATGCCGCACAAAAGCGCCAGATTGGAGGTGCCCATTACGCCCGCCGTGCCGGTGGAGTGCTGTGTAACGCCCATGGAGTAATAGATGGCGGAGCTGGGGCCGCCCGCGTACATGCGCGCAGCTTCTCTAAGCTTGTCAGCGTCTATGCCGCAGATCTCGGCGACCTTTTCCGGCGTGTAGTCCTTGACCATGGCCGCCATCTCCTCGTACCCTTCGGTGCGGGCGTTGACGTAATCCATGTCGGCAAGACCTTCCTCGATGATGACGTGCATCATGCCGTTAAAGAGCGCCACGTTGGTGCCGGGCTTGATTTGCAGGAAGATGTCCGCCTGCTTCGCCAGATCGATCTCGCGGGGCTCGGCCACGATGAGCTTGGCGCCTCTTAGCCGTGCCTGCCGGATGCGCGCGCCGATGACGGGATGTGTTTCCGTCGTGTTGGAGCCGGTGATGAAGAACACGTCGGTGTTCTCCGTCTCGGGGATGGAATTGGTCATGGCGCCGCTGCCCAGCGTCGTGGCTAAGCCCGCGACGGTGGAGGCATGGCACAGGCGCGCGCAGTGATCGACGTTGTTGGTGCCGATGGCGGCGCGCATCATCTTCATGAACGCGTAGTTGTCCTCGTTGGTCGCGCGCGCGCTTGCAAAGCCTGCCAGCGCGTCCGCGCCGTTTTCGGCCTTGATGGCCTTGAGCTTGTCGGCGATCAAATCAAGCGCCTCGTTCCATTCGGCCTCCACGAGCTCGCCGCCCTTTTCCTTGCGGATCATGGGCTTGGTGAGCCTGTCGGGATGGTTGACGAAATTGAAGGCGAATTTGCCCTTGACGCAGAGCAGGTTATGGTTGGTGGCGCCGTCTGCGGGCTCTACGCCCACGACCTTGCCGTCCTTGGTGAGAAGATCCATCTGGCAGCCTACGCCGCAATAGGAGCAGGTCGTACGCGTGCGCTGCACCTCCCAGTAACGGAAGCGGTCATACTTCTGCTTCATGGTCAAGGCGCCCGTGGGGCAGGCGGAAACGCAGTTGCCGCAGCTTACGCAGTTGCTGTCCCCAATGAGCTTATCAAAGGGGGTCTTGATGATGGTCTTAAAGCCGCGTCCCGCGGTGGTGATGGTGCAGTTGGCCTGCAGCTGGTTGCAGGTGCGCACGCAGCGGTGGCAAAGGATGCACTTTTGCGGGTCGTAGTTAAAGAATTCGCTGGAAGAATCGATCGGCGCTTCCACGCGCAGGCCGGGATAGCTGGTCTCCTCCACGCCGTATTCGTAGCAGTAGTTTTGCAGCTTGCACTCGCCGCTCTTGGGGCAGGCGAAGCAATCCTTGTTGTGGTTGGACAGCAGCATATCCAGCACGAACTTCCGCGCTTCGATGACCTTGGGGCTTTTGGTATGCACGATGTTGCCCTCGGCGCAGGGGAAGGAGCAGGCGGTTTGCAGCGTGCGCGCGCCTTCGACCTCGACCAGACACATCCGGCATGCGCCCTCGGGATTGAGATCCTTGAGGTAGCACAGCGTGGGGATCTTAATGCCAAGCTGCTCGGCAGCCTGGAGAATGGTAGTGCCTTCCACTACCTCGATTTTACGTCCATCAATGGTGAGTGTGACCATGGAATACCTCCTATGTGATTCCTATTTTCTGTTCGGAAATCCGAGGGATCGTGCAAGCACGACGCCTCAAGAAGCCTTTCGCATTATTTCTTGTAGATAGCGCCAAACTTGCAGTTGTCCATGCAGGTGCCGCACTTCACGCACTTGTCGTTGTCGATCACATGCGGATTCTTTACGGTGCCTGTGATGGCTCCGGCGGGACAGTTGCGGGCGCACATGGTGCAGCCCTTGCACTTGTCCGGGTCGATATGGAAGCTCAGGAGAGCCTTACATACGCCCGCCGGGCAACGCTTTTCGTTGATATGCGCCTCATACTCATCACGGAAATAACGGATCGTAGAAAGCACGGGGTTGGGCGCGGTCTGACCTAAGCCGCAAAGCGCGGTGGCCTTGATGTTCTTGGCGAGTGTTTCCAGCTTTTCGATATCGCCGGGCTTGCCGCGACCCTCGGTGATGTCGGTGAGCATTTCGAGCATGCGGCGCGTGCCGACGCGGCACGGCGGGCATTTGCCGCAGGATTCGTCCACGGTGAATTCGAGGAAGAACTTTGCGATGTTGACCATGCAGTTATCCTCGTCCATGACGATCATGCCGCCGGAGCCCATCATGGAGCCGATGGCGACGAGGTTGTCGTAATCGATGGGTACGTCAAGATTCTGCGCCGAGATGCAGCCGCCGGAGGGGCCGCCGGTCTGTGCGGCCTTGAACTTTTTGCCGTTGGGGCAGCCGCCGCCGATGTCGTAGACGACCTCGCGCAGCGTCGTGCCCATGGGAACCTCCACAAGACCCGTGTTGCAGATCTTGCCGCCAAGCGCAAACACCTTGGTGCCCTTGGACTTCTCGGTGCCCATGGAAGCGAACCATTCGGGGCCGTTGAGGATGATCTGCGCTACGTTTGCGTAGGTCTCCACGTTGTTGAGTATGGTGGGCTTGCGGAACAGACCCTCGTTGGCCGGGAAGGGCGGGCGGGGGCGGGGCTCGCCGCGCTTGCCCTCGATGGAGGCCATCAATGCAGTTTCCTCGCCGCAGACGAAAGCGCCGGAGCCCAAGCGCAGGTCGATGTCGAAGGAGAAGTCGGTGCCGAATATGTTCTTGCCAAGCAAGCCAAGCTCGCGCGCCTGATTGATGGCGATGCCAAGGCGCTTGACCGCCACAGGGTACTCAGCGCGGACGTAGATGTAGCCCTGCTGCGCGCCGATGCAGTAGCCGGCGATGGCCATGGCCTCAAGCACGGAATGGGGATCGCCTTCCAAAACGGAACGATCCATGAACGCGCCGGGGTCGCCTTCATCGGCGTTGCAGCAGACGTACTTCACGGGGTTGACGGGGCCTTTGGCGAATTTCCACTTCAGTCCCGTGGGGAAGCCCGCGCCGCCGCGGCCGCGCAAGCCGGACTTGAGCATGATATCGATAACGTCGTCGCGTGAAAGCTCGCTCAGGCACTTGGCAAGCGCCTTGTAGCCGTCCATGGCGATATAATCGTTGATGTTTTCGGGATCGATCTTGCCGCAGTTGCGAAGCGCCACGCGCTTTTGCTTTTCATAGAAGGGAACCTCGTCCAGCGGCAGTATGGTGCCGCTTTCGCTGACACTTTCCTTATAGAGAAGGTCGGTTACGATGTTGCCGCCGATCAAATGCTCGTCAACGATGCGCTCGACGTCCTCCTCCTTGACATGGCTGTAGAACGCGCCCTCGGGATACACGATCACAATGGGGCCGTTTTCGCACAGGCCGAAGCAGCCGGTAGGCACGAAAAGAACCTCGTTCTCTATACCCCTCGCCTTGACCAGCTCTTTGAATTTTTCCAGGATGTTCCAGGAGCGGGAGGAGGAGCAGCCGGTACCGGTGCAAAGCATGATCTGGATGCGGTATGCGTCGCCCGGATTGCTTTTTTCCTCGACACGCATACGAACGTTGGGTTGCTGGGATTCGCAAATCGCGTAAAGTTCTTCAATCTTCATGACTATCTTTCCTCCTCATCAAACACGATACTTGGCTAAGATCTCTGGGATCTTGTCCGCAGTGCACTTGCCGTAGACGTCGTGGTCGATCATCATGGCCGGCGCAAGGCCGCAGCAGCCGATGCAGCGCATGGCGTTGAGCGTAAACAGACCGTCCGCCGTCGTGCGGCCAACCTCGACGCCAAGCTCCGCTTCCAATTTGTCCAAGACCTGTTGCGCGCCCCTGACATAGCAGGCGGTGCCCAGGCAGATATTGATGGTGTGTTTGCCGCTGGGCTCCAGCGTAAAGAGGGAATAGAAGGTGGCAATACCGTAGATGGTGGTAACGGGCACGTTTACCGCTTCGGATATGTAGTTTTGCACTTCCTCGTCTACGCATCCGATCGTTGCCTGTGCCGCCTGCATGATGGGAAGAATTCCGCCGGGAACGTCCTTCCACTGCGCAATGGCTTTGTCGAGTTCTTTAAACCCTTCCGCGCGCGCGTTGTTCTCATTGGCCATGAATCATAGTCCTCCTTGATGGCTTGTTTAATTGTCCGGATGATTTTAGCGCCGTTTGAAAAGAAAAGAATTATCATAGTGATGTGACACTACTATTCTAACGGTTTCTTAATGGTAGCATACGATATGCCGGAAAAAAAAGGGAAAAAGCGCACAGAATACTATATATATTGCGCTTTTTTGCCTTCTTTGTCACGTTTCGTATCGTTTCGTATTATTTCGCGTTTTTTTCATCTTCCAATGGACGGGCATTCTCCATGATAAAATCGCAAAGGGCGGAGATGTCCGCAAAACGGAACTGCGGCAGCGGGGTTTCTATAGGTGCGTCGCTTACGACGGCGCAAATACCGTTAACGCCTGCGGGAAGCTCCAGCGCCACATCCTTGCGGCAAACGGCGATCTTTCGCTGCGGCCCCTGCTTGTACCCTTCTACGAGCAGGATATCGCCGTCCGCGCACGCTGCAAGCAGCCGCGCGGCGCTTTGGATATCAAGCTCGTGCGAGGGTCTGGATTCCAGCACCAGCCCTTCGGGCGAAACATACAGCGAGGCGGCGGCGCCCGCTTCGACCAGGCGCGCGCTGTCCTTGCCGGCGGCTGTTTGCAGGTGTTGCCCGTGCTTCAATACGACGGGCTGGACGCCGCGTCTTTTCAATTCGCGGATGACGTTAGATATAAGTGTTGTTTTGCCCATGTTGGAGCGACTTGCGCAAAATCCCATTACCCTCATGAAAGCGCGACCCTCCCGTATCCGAAAGCTGCACCGTAAAATAAACGCGGCGCGCTATGATCTTTAATAGTACGACAGCCCGCCGGAAAACACAAGCTGCGGGTCTGGAAAGCCTGTGTACGCAGCCGGGGGTATTTTACCTCGCATGCTTGCGTCGTTTCGTCATGCTTGCGTCGTTTGACAGAAACCCACATTATGTTAAACTATTGTCATTATCAAATGTGGCGGCTTCACTATACAGCCACTCCGACGCAGCCTCCCTAAAGCATCAAAATATCGGTATTTGCTTGAAAATATGGCCAAACGATGTTTGTCATGCTATGGGCGCTGCGCGATGGGAATGGGCGGAAACGCCTTTTCCTCCCAAATTGGAAAGGAGAAATTCACACACATGAACAGCAAGAAAACGTTGGTGCTTTTTCTGATTGCAGCCATGCTCTTTAGCGTGATGGGCTGCGCGGCGCAGCCGGCGCCTGTCGCGGCCGCACCCGCAGCGCCCGCCGTAGAGGAGCCCGTTGCAGCGCCCGCCGTAGAGGAACC
>JAUNJX010000022.1:0-9080 GCA_030533005.1 Clostridia bacterium
GACCATGTGCTAAACGGGAGTTCACCTATTCGACGATTCATTACCACGTCGGGGGATCCCGACAACACTTGCATTTTATCCTTTGAAAGGGGAAAAAACGAAACTATGAAGAAGATTTTTGCAATCGCTCTGGCTCTGGTTATGGTGCTTGGCATCGCGACCTCTGCTATGGCAATCAGCTGGGGTGCCCCCACCACCAGCTCCTCCTCCTCTCCCTTTGCGGCTGAGGTTATCAAGCTGGGCGCCAACTCTGGCGTGACTGGTACCGAGTATTACTCCGTGCTGAATGATGCTGCTGCTTATGATTACAGCAACATCTTCTATGCCATCAAGCTGACGATCCCCTCCGCCTCTCAGGCGAACGCCGCTTACAGCGGTGCGAAGTACAACGTCGGCGATGAGATCAAGGTCACCATCAGCTACACCAATGTCTCCGGCAAGTCCTCTGACACCAAGTATGTCAAGATCGGCGCTTCCGCGAAGACCCTTTGGTACAATGGCAAGACTGGCGTCTTTGAAGAGTCCTGGGTTCCCTCTGTGAGCAATGCTTGCGGCTGCGGCGACCAGCACGTCATCAAGGCTACTGCTTCTGGCAACAAGGAAGTCAAGGTCAAGGTTTGCTTCTCCGCGAAGGGCAAGCTCAAAGACATCAAGATCGCTGGTTGCTATGGCGTTGAGAAGAAGGAATACTGCGGCATTAAGCCCTGCGTGAACTGCAAGCCCGTCGATCTGAACGGCTTCAAGTTCTCCGGCGACTGCGCCAAGTTCCCCGTATTCTTCTCCACCAATTCCGCCGGTAAGGTCACTGGCGTGTACGTAATCGATGGTTGCAACGCGACTTACACCACCGACGCTTACGGCTCCATGAAGCAGATCACCAAGGCTCTCTACGGTTGGCAGGCCACCGGCACCGACTGCGGCGAGTGCACCACCTGCACCAATGGCACCGCCACCAAGTTCGAACTGGTTCAGTTGGATAAGGGCACTGTCCTGACCAACGGCTGGACCACGTGGGACAACCAGAGCACCATCGGCAGCCTGACCGCTGCTGAGACCGAAGCCCGTTTCAACGGCAGCTGCGGTTACCTCGGCTCCACCGTCTATGGCGCATTTGAAAAGGGCGCTAAGATCGATATGCCCATCAACTCCACCAACCGCGCGAATGCGTATGACATGGTTTACATCCAGAGGGATGACGGCAACTTCACGCCGATGACCGCTAGCCTGTACGGCAAGCTGGCTGACGATCTGAGCGCTGGCGACAAGCTGTACAAGAACTCCAAGTCCGGCACGTACACGGATGCGATTGCACTCTCAGGCACCGACACTAATGTTGAGTCCCTGAACGGTGTTAAGCTGCCCGCCGCGCGTGACGATGGCCGCTTCCTGCCCAATGCCACCACTGGCAAGGAAAAGGATTGGTCCGTATACAAGGATTGGACTGCCAACGTTGTCTATCTTGAGACCTACTTCTTCTGCTTCGAAGATCAGGTCGAGCAGCTGTTCCAGCAGCTGACCGCTGACAAGGTATCCTGCGACACCAACGACGCGACCTACCTCAACAGCATCAACCATCTCTACAGCGTACTTGGCTTCACCTATGCTGACGTCGCCGCTGGCAACGTTTACATGACCGAAGACATCCTGCTGGCCAACTTCGGCTTTGCTATCGCTCCCTGCTCTGAGGCTGTTTGGGGTGCTTACACCGCAGCTATCACCGTGGCGGCCGTAGCGGAAGTTCCTGCCACCGGCAGCATGACCTATGCTGGCTTTGCGATGATCGTTCTGGCGATCGCCGCTGCTGTTGCCACCAAGAAGGTTCGTGCGTAATTAACCATCCGAACTCCCTAAAGCATAAAAAGGAGCCGCAAGGCTCCTTTTTTTGCGCCCTTTCCCCCTTTCTTTTCCACATTTCCGCCACACGCGTTTATGAACAAGATATTAACAAAATGCCCTAAAATAGGGAGTTTATGAACAATTTACGACCAAACTACGAACAAATTACTAAGTTCCGTCACAATTCGTTGACGCTAAAATAGGTGATTGCTACAATGGGCACAAGCTAAAGGAAATCTCCTGCGGCAGTTCATTACCAATCGGGAAACCGATAGCACTTGCATACAAGATAAGATGAAAGGGGAACAAAACAATGAAAAAGATTTTTGCAATCGCACTTGCCCTGATCATGGTGCTTGGCATTGCCACTTCCGCCATGGCCATCAGCTGGGGTGCACCCACTATCAGCACTTCCGCATCCGCACCCTTTACGGCGGAGGTCATCAAGCTTGGCGCCAGCGCGGGCGTTACGGGATATGAATATTATACCGTGATCAACGACGCGGCCGCCTATAACTACAGCAACATTTTCTATGCGATCAAGCTGAACATCCCTTCCGCCGCACAGGCAAACGCTGCTTACAGCGGCGCGAAGTACAACGTAGGCGATCAGATCAAGGTCACGATCAACTACACCAACGTACAGGGCAAGAGCGCTGAGGTAAAGTACGTCCCCATCGGCGCATCCCCCAAGACCCTTTGGTACAATGGCAAGACTGGCGTCTTTGAAGAACAGTGGGTTCCTTCCGTCAGCAACGCCTGCGGCTGCGGCGACCAGCATGTTATCAAGGCCATCGCCTCCGGCACCGGTGAAGTCCGCATCCGCGTCTGCTTCGCTGCCAACGGCAAGCTCTCCGATCTGAAGCTGGCTGGCTGCTATTCCGTCGAAGCGAAGGAATACTGCGGCGTCAAGCCCTGCCCGAACTGCAAGCCCATTGACATCAAGGGCTACAAGTTCTCCGGCGAATGTGCCAAGTTCCCCGTATTCTTCTCCACCAACTCCACCGGCAGAGTCACGGGCGCTTACGTCATCGACGATTGCGTTGGCTACACCACTGACGCATACGGCAGCATGAAGCAGATCACCAAGGAGCTCTACGGCTGGAAGGTTACCGGCCCCGATTGCGGCGAATGCACGACCTGCACCACTGGCACCGCGAGCAAGTTTGAGCTGGTTCCTCTGGACAAGGGCACTGTACTGCAGAACTGGACGACCTGGAACAACAACAACACCGTTGGCAGCTTGAGCGCTGCTGAAACGTATCGGCTCTTTGCCGGAAGCTGCGGCTACATCGGCTCCACCGTCTATGACAAGTGGGACGTTGGCACCGGCAACAAAGTGACCAATCTCAAGAATGCGACCGCTTACAACACCCTTTACCTCAAGCGGGCGGACAACACCTTCATCAGTGTAGCGAATGCGGGTCTGGGCAAGATCGCTGACGATCTGGAGCTTGGTTCCAACCTCTACAGAAACGCCAAGTCCGGCAGCAAGACCTCTGATCCCGTTATCCCCGGTGCAAGCTCGATCACCGCTTTGACCACAAGGATCACGCCGGATACCACCTACCCGAAGGCTATGAGCGGCGACACGAACGTTCGCACCATTCAGGCCACTGGCTACAAGACGCTTCCCGTAACCTCCGACGACGGCCGCTACATGCCCGGTGTGGGCACCGGCACCGCGCCTACGAGCAACGGCAAGGAAAAGGATTGGTCCAAATACGACGGCAATAACGTCGTCTACCTTGAAACCTACTACTTCTGCTTCGAGGCACGGGTAGACCAGCTGTTCCAGCAGCTGACCGCGGATCGGATAAATTGCGACACCAACGATGCGTCTTACCTGAACTCCCTTAACCACCTGTACAGCGTACTGGGCTTCACCTACGCGGATATCATGGCGGGTAACGTCTACATGACGGACTACATCCTGCTCTCCAACTTCGGCTTTGCCATCGCCCCCTGCGGCGAGGCTGTATGGGGCGCGTACACCGCCTCCATCACCGTGGCTCCCGTAGCAGAGGTTCCCGCAACCGGCGACGTCGGCTTCATGGGCTTCCTGTTCATCGGCCTCTCGGCTGTGGCAACGGTTGTCAACCGCAAACGCACGAACACAAAGTAAAACACAAACCTATCTTCGCCCCGGGTCATGCGATCCGGGGCGATTTTTCGTTTTCACTCTTTTTGGCGTAATTGCGGCATAAAGGCGGCAAACGCAGGCAATAATTAACAGTTTATGAACAAGCTACAAACGAAATATGAATGATTTCCAAACGCGTTGACTTGGCCTTGCGCAAGGTGCTACACTGCGTTGAGCAAACAAAACCACGGCGGATCAAGGAAACGCTTTGATCGGAAAAGAGGTAAGGTATGAAGAAGAAAGCAATCGCAATCCTGTTGGCGCTTATGCTGACGCTGTGCTTCGCGTCCGCCACCATGGCGTTCGCATGGCCTGAGCTTGCCGCTGCTTCGGACGCCGCGCAGAGCACGATTACCACCCCCGGCGCCGGCGACAGCACGTTTATCGGCGTCATCATGATCGGGCTGTCTGTGGTTGCCAGCATTGCCAATCGCAAAAACGACAATAAAAAATAACATAATTACCCATGCAGCGAGGGAGCCGTCAAGGCTCCTTTTTTGTGCGCCGCGGCGGGGGCGGGGGAGCGTGTTTTTGGCCGTTCCATGAATATGGATTGTATCCATTTTGGCAGAATGCGGCGCAATTTGGGCAACCCAAGAACAAATCCCGACTTTGATTCCAAATCCATTGACGATTGATTACAGGAGTTTTACAATGCGGCTAACAAAGGGAAATCAACCCGATGTAGCAGCACGTTCGGCCGAACGACTGATGTAAAAAACTTGCAATTTCAATTATTGCGAAAGGGGTCAAAACCATGAAAAAGTTACTCGCAATCCTGCTTTCGGCGATTCTGGTTCTGGGCATTGCGACGTCCGCGATGGCGCTGAGCTGGGCCGCGCCCACCACGTCCTCCGGCGCTTCGCCGTTTTCGGCGGAGGTCATCAAGCTGGGCGCAAGCACCGGCGTGACGGGCTATACCTATTATACGGCGCTCAACGACGCGGCCGCTTATGACTATAGCAACATCTATTACGCCATCAAGCTGACGCTGCCTTCCGCTGCGGAAGCGAACGCCTACTATGGCTCATCCAATTACAGCGTGGGCGATACCGTCAAGGTCAACATCACCTACACCAACGTACTCAATAAGTCCAGCGAAACGACCTATGTTACCCTGAGCGCAAAGGCAAAGACGCTCTGGTATAACGCATCCTCCGGCATGTTTGAGGAGTCTTGGGTGCCAAGCGTCACAAACTCCTACGGCTTTGGTGACGCGCATATCGCAAAGGCCACCGCCACCGGCGCCAAAGAGGTCAGGGTCAAGGTCTGCTTCGCGGCCAAGGGCACGCTCTCCGATATCAAGATCAACGGCTGCTATGGCGTGGCCAAGCGCGAATTCAACGGCGTGAAGCCCTGCGTCAACTGCGCGGCCATCGACCTCAACGGCTTTGTGTTTTCCGGCGATTGCGCCAAGTTTGACATATTCTTCGCCACCAACTCCGCGGGCAAGGTGACGGGTGCATATGTGATCGATAAGGCCAGCGATTATACCGTGGACACCTACGGCTCCATGAGGAAGATCACGACGACGCTTTACGGCTGGCAGCTTACCGGCACCGGCAACGGCGACTACAACTACTATTACAACACCGGCTATGCCGGCGTCACAGCCAAGTTCACGCTGGAGCCCCTCAATGCCGGCACCCTGCTCTACAACAACTGGCAGAACTGGGACAACGATTTCAGCTATGGCAGCATCGACGCGGCGGATGCGGAAGCGCTGTTTGTCGGCAGCAGCGGCGTGATCGCCTCTACCGTCGTCAACAACAGCAACGCCAAGCAGACCGTGACCCGAAACGCCGCGACCTACGACACCGTGTACATCATGAACGATTACGGCTATTTCGTCCCCGTTTCGCAGGTGAGTCTGGACAAGATCTATGACGGTCTGGCGGCGGCCTATGCGGGCACAGGCACCTATAACCTCTACCGCAACGCCAAGTACACCGACGACGCCACAAACACCACGGATCTGACCTACGATTCGACGGCGGATACCACCAACGTCATGAGCCTTAGCGGCACCGTGATGCCTTACTCCCGCAATAACAACCGCTTCATCGGAAAGGCATGGTCCAAGTATCAGAACACGGGCAGGAACTATTACCTTGACACCTATGTGTTCCTCTTTACGGGCACGGACGAGCAGCTTTTCCAGCAGCTTGCCGTCTCCACCGTAAGCTGTGATACAACCGACGGCGCATACCTCAACGCCCTCAACTACCTCTATAGCGTCCTTGGCTTCGGCTATGCCGATATCGCCGCAGGCAACGTCTATATGACGGAGGACATCCTGCTCTCCAACTTCGGCTTCCTGACAGCGCCCTGCGCCGAGGCCGTATGGGGCGCCTACACCGCCTCCATCACCGTTACGCCCGTTGCGGAGATCCCCGCGACCGGCAGCGCGACCTTCATGGGCTTCGTGTTCATCGGCCTGGCGGCAGTCGCCACCATCGCCAATCGCAAGCGTTCCCGCGCGAAGTAAGCGCATATTCCTCCGATACACGCAAAAAGGAGCCGAAGGGCTCCTTTTTGTTTATCGGCAAAGGGCATTCGCCCTTTGCCGATGCTCACAATTTGCAACTGTTCGCTGCGCTCACGGTCGTTGCAAATTGCAGAGAAACCCTTGGCAAGCAAGGGCTTTCGCCCTCACCGCACAGAAGGTGAATTGCCGCATAGCGGTAAGAGAAGCCACCCTGGGGTGTGTCGCTTCGGGCGGTTAAAGGTCAAGGGGTCGCGCCCCCTTGACAATCCCCAAAGGGGGATGCCGGCGGCCGTGAGGGAGAGTGAACAGCCGCAAAGCGAAAAAATCGCCCGCAGTCCTAAAGACTGCGGGCGAAAGGCGAAGCCGTTATTCCCACTCGATCGCGTCGATGCTCACGAGGTACTCCTCGGAAAAATCGAGGTAATCCTCCGCCAGGCGCATGCAGTACATCTTGTAATCCGGGTACTTCTCCTGGAGTGCGGCGTACATCGCGTCGTACGCTGCGTCGTCGTCGTACACCTCGTCGCCGATGCTTTCGGCGTAGGCCGCGTCAAGCTCCAGCATGGTGTCCACCATTTGAGCAAGCTCACCCTCCTTAAGGAAAGCGAAATCGCCCTCCTTCTCGAACTTGTCCAGTACATAGGCGCGCATAGCGTTTTTGTCGATCACGAATCCGTTTTCTTCCATGGTTGTTTCCTCCTTTATTTGATGAGAAGCTTGGAAAGCTCCTCGATGGTGCTGTCAAACACCTGCATGGCGTTGTCCACGACCTCGGGGCGGGTGAGGTCTACACCGGCGATCTTGAGCTCGTTGAGCGGGTAATCGCTGCCGCCGGTGGTGAGAAAGCGCAGATAGTCGCTCGCGTCGCCCGTTTCCAGTATACGGGTGGCGATGCTTACGGCGCTGCAAAAGCCCGTGGCGTATTGGTATACATAGAAGCTGCGATAAAAATGCGGTATGCGCGCCCATTCGATCTCTTGCAGGGGGTCGGTTACGGCGCCCTTGTAATACAGCTCGTTGAGCTCCTTGTAAAGGGCGTTGAGCGCGTCCGCCGTCAGCGGCACGCCCGCCTGCTGCATGTCGTGCGCCTTGCGCTCAAACTCCGCAAAAAGGGTCTGCCTGAACACCGTGGTGCGGAAGCCCTCCAAATAGCGGTTGAGAAGATACGCCCGCCGGGCAGGCTCGCTCTCCTTATTCAAAAGATGCTTGAGCAGCAGCACCTCGTTTACGGTGGAGGCGACCTCCGCCACCATGATGCGGTAATCGTGGTTGGCATAGTTGTTGTTTTCGGCGGATTTATAGGAGTGCATGGCGTGACCCAGCTCGTGGGCGACGGTGAATACGTCCTCCAGCGTGTCCGTGTAGTTGAGCAGCACATAGGGGTGCACGCCGTATACGCCGCAGGAGAAGGCGCCGGTGGTCTTGCCCGCGTTTTCGTATACGTCGATCCAGTCATCGTGAAAGGACTTCTGCAAAAGCTTGCCATAGTCCTCTCCCAGAGGTGCGAGCGCCTCCATGACGATGGACTGCGCCTCCTCATAGGAGACATGATACTCCACTTCGGAGACCATGGGTACATACAGGTCATACATATGCAGCTCGTCCAGCCCCAGCACCTTTTTGCGGAGCGACAGATATTTCTCCATGCTGCCAAGGTTATCGTGGATGGCGCGCACCAGATTGTCGTAGACGCTCACGGGCACGTTGCTTGCAAACAGCGCCTGCTCGCAGGCGGAGGGATAGCTGCGCACCGTCGAATAAAAGGTATCGAATTTGACGCTGCCGCCGTACATGGCCGCAAAGGTGTTGATATAGCGGTTGAATTCGCCGAAATACTTTTCAAAGGCTTCGCGGCGCACGCGCGCGTCGCGGCTCTCCCGCAGCACCCCGAAGGTGCCGTGCGTGATGGTGATCTCCTTGCCGTTTTCGTCCAGCATCTTGGGGAAGGTCATGTCCACGCTCTCGAGCATCGTGAACGCGTTGTCCGGCGTGCCCGCGGCGTCCGAAAGGAGGGCGAGCATGGTCTCGCGCTGCTCGTCCAGCGTGTGCGGGCGGCCGCGTTCGATATCGTCAAGGATATGCGCGTAGCCTGCAAGGCACGCGTCCTGCCGGTACGCGTCCAGCGTTTCCTTGGGGATGGAGAGGATCTCGGGCGTTAGAAAGCTTGCGGCGGCGGAGAACTGCATGCTTAGATTCGTCGCGCGATCCTCCATGGCCTGCGCAGCAGCGTCGCCGTTATCGCCGCTCTTGTTGAGCATGGCGTAGACGTATACCCGGCTCAAGCGTTCCTCCAGCGCAAACAGCGCATCCAAGGCTTCCTTGAGGGTCGAGGCACTCTCGCCCAACCGTCCCTTCCACGCGGCGATGGAGGGGATGTCCGCTTGCACCGCCGACAAGGCCGCCTCCCATGCGTCCCTGTCGGGGAAAATGTCTGCAAGATCCCACATATAGCGGGGATCCATGTCCTTACGGGTCTTATGTTCCATATTCGTTTACTCCTTTGTTTCTTGGATGGGCGCTTCGGGCAGGGGCGCTTCGGGCTGTGCGTCCTGCGTTGGCGAGGAGGCGGAGGGCGTTTCCCCGGGCGCGGGCTGTGCGCTTGCCTGTGCGGGC
>JAUNJX010000022.1:9090-35231 GCA_030533005.1 Clostridia bacterium
TGACGGGCTGCGCGTTGACGGGCTGCGCATGCAGCGGCGGTATGTTCTCCCGCGCCGTCATGTCCTGATACAGCGCCGTGTCAAAGGCGATGCGGAAGCCCATAAAGTAGACGCGCACGAACAGCATCCATAACACGCCCAGCACGAGCAAGGGTATGGCGACCCGGTTGTCGGCGATAAAGATACCCGCGACCAACAGGCAGGCGCCGGGCAGCATGAGTAGCCAGATGTAAAGCTCACGCAGCAGCAGCGAGGAAAAGATGCGCCAGAAATTGTGAAAGCCGAGCTTTATGCTCCGCCCCAGCGCGGAGAAATCCTTATTGGGCTCCGCCACGCCCACGGGGAAGGTGAGCAGGATAAAGCTGGATACCGCCAGCCCCATGCATGCGCCAAGGCCCGTCATCAGCGGCAGCAGCACGCCAAAGCCGAACACCGGCATAGCCACGGCAAAGAGCGCGAGCAAGCCGGAAAAGAGGGACAGAAGCTGCGCACCGAAGGACGAAACGATCCCTGCACCGATTTTGCCCACCAGCAGGGCAATATATGTAGCATAGTTTGCGCGAAGGCACGGCATGCTGCGCTGCCACATCTCCGCAAAGCTGCACGCCTGCCCGTGTACGCGGGCATTCATCTCGGCGTACATGGTGCTCTGATAGAGGGGGTGGAGGAAAAACGTCACGCCGCCCCAGAGAACCAGCAGCAGGATCACCGTGCCAAGGCTTCGCAGCAGTATGCCCGCGGTGTTGAAGGCGGCGCCAGAAAACTCGCCAAAGCTAAATTGCCAGTCATACCCTTCCACGCCGGGTATCATGGGGATCTCCTGCGGAAGATTCTGCGTGAGGGCGTCCATCAGGGATTGCACCGTGTCGCTTCGCAAAATGGCGAAGCCAAGGGGCGCCAAGCACAGCGCCGCAAGCAGCGCGATGATGAGCACATACACGAGGGAGAAGCAGAAAGCGCCGCCAAAGCCGTTGCGGTAAAGATGCCTTGTCAAACCAAAGCGTCCGCGCATGCGCAGGGGATATACCGGGATGGGTTCAAATGGTTTCATAAAGGATGACCTCCGTTTCTATCGTTGCAATACGTCCTTGATCTTATCGGGAAGGGCAGCGGGCGTGTAGGCAAGCAGATATGCCATGGCCTCCTCCGGGGTGGCCACGGCCGCGTACATATGGCTGTAGGCGCGATCCGCAAAGCTTTCCTCCATGCACAGCGTAAACTGCGCAAGCAGAGGGCCGAAAAAGCCGTCCTGATTGAGCAGCACGATGGGCGCGTCCAGATAACCCAGCTGCTTGAGGGTGATGACCTCCATGATTTCCTCCACCGTGCCAAAACCGCCGGGGAGGCCGATAAAGCCATCGGACATATCCTCCATCGCAGCCTTGCGGGTGTGCATGGTGGGGGTAACGATCAGCTCGTCGCATTCGCTAAAGGCGATGCCGGGCTGGTTGAGCTTTTCGGGGATGACGCCGACGATGCGGCCGCCCGCTTCCCGCACGCCGCGCGCCGCGGCGCCCATGAGGCCGTGATCGCCGCCGCCAAACACCATATCCATGCCGTTTTCGCCCAGCAGCACGCCCATGCGGTGAGCGCTTTCAAAGTATTTTTCGGCGATGCAGTGGCGCGACGCGCCAAATATGCAAATGTTTTTCATATCGTTTCCTCCCGCTGCATTAGAACGAACTCATTATAATACAATGGAAGGAAATGGGCAAGGCTAGGCGATGCGCGCCACGATCACGGACATGTCGTCCGCGCCGCTTTTTTCCCGTGCGCGGGCAAGCAGCGCCTGCGCCGCGTCGTCGGCGGTATTCGCGCCGCCCACATCCTCCAAAAGCGAGCGCGTAAGCTCCGCGCCCAGCGCTTCGTATGCGCCGTCCGTCATCAGCACCACCGTATCGCCGCGTTGCAGCGCCGCCTCGTGGAGCGCCGGGCGCGCCTCCTTAACGATGCCTGCGGGGAGCGCTTCGGCATAGAGCGTGTGCACGCTGCCGCCGCGCAGGATATAGCTGGGGGGCGCGCCGTATTTGATGAACTGCGCTCGTCCTTTGGAGAGGTCAAAGAGCAGCGCGTCCATGGTGGCGAACATGTCCGCGTCCGCCGCGCGCCGCATCAGAAGGCGGTTGACGCACTCCAGCGCCTCGGCAAGCGCGAAGCCGATGCTCAGAAGATCGCCGAACAGCGCGATGGCGGCGGCGCTCTCGCCGTGGGCGGCGTGCCCGCTGCCCATGCCGTCGCTCAAAAGCAGGGCAAGCTTGCCGTCGATCTGCCGCATGCCCATGGAATCTCCCGTTTCGTGGCTGCCCGCCTTGGGTATGGCGGCGGCGCCGATCGCCACGTCATAGCGGCGGCGGGCGGCAGCGCGCCCTTGGGAAAGGGAGATGAGCGCGTTGGATACGGCCAGCATCTGCCGCTGCGCGAAACCGTCCGCGCTTTCAAAAAGAGGCGCCGCCTCCCGCAGCACGTTTGCCGCATCCATGAGCTGCCCCCGCAGGGCGGACAGCGCAAGCTCCGCTTCGGTGCGCGCGCGTTCCGCCGCATCCACGGACAGCGCCCGCAGGAAGCGGCGGGGGAGGCATACGAACACGCACGCCGCTGTTGAGGCTTCCGCAAGCCGCAGGGCGGGCGTGATGAAGCTGCTCATGAGAAAAGCGCAGACGACCAGCGCACCGGCTATACCCCATTTGCCCAGCGCGCGCGCCCCCGCAACGCCCAAGGCGCAAAACGCAAGGCTCCCCGCAAATTCCGTTCCCGCACCCCCCAATACGCAGGCGGACGCGAGCAGCACGCCCACGGCCACCGTCTCCACACCCTGCATGCAGGCGGAAAGAAGGATGAACAGACAGGCGGCGGCGCTGGGGAGGGAAAATTTTTCGTATTGCAGCGGAGTCAGGGCATACAGCAGCAGCGCGCAGCACAGCCACAGCGCAAGCTGCGATGAAACGGCGGGGACGCGCCGCTGCAGCAGCGATCTCGTTGCCCGTATGCCGCCCGCCATGCAGACGGCGGCGCAAAGGGAGAGGGAGAGGTTCGCAAGCCCCGTCATCAAAAGGTCGGGGTGCCCGAAGTAGAAAAGAGGGAGCGCGGCGCTCCAGCATACGCAAAGCAGCAGCAGCTTGTCCGCCGCCCGTATGGCTTTTCCCCGTGCATAGACGATGCAGACGCCGATGGCGTACAGCAGCAGCGCGAGGGTCTGCGGATAGCTTGCGGCGATCCACGCGCCGCAAAGACTCCCTATGAGCGCCCCCAGAGGCTGCCCCGCCATAAAAAAGGCGGCGGCGCAGCCTGTGCCCAAGGGGGCGACAGCATGGGGCGTGCAGGCGAATACAAAGCCGAAAACGAAGCCCAGACCCGTCCACCACTTGGCTTCGCTTTGCCAAAACGGCTTGATTTTGGCGGCGCAGCGCATCACCCATTCTGCCATACCTATTTTGCTCCCATCCATAGTGTTTTTGTATAGCGTACAAAGACGCGTGCGCGCAACCTGTTGAAAAACGGGGGCGGAAGCTGCCGTTTCACGCCAAAAGAATGGATTTGATAATAGGGGGCGGAAATGATATACTAACGATGAAAAAGCGAACCGGAGGTATCATTCATGTACAATGCCATACGCGTTTCCCAGGAACAGCGGCCTTTGCGCCTGGCTGCGGCTTCGCCGCGGGTCGTTCCGGGCGACGTGCGCGCCAATACCGAGGCGATCATTCAGTGCATCCGCCGGGCGGACGGCTTGCGCGTGGACTTTCTTGCCTTGCCCGCCCTGTGCCTCACGGGTGCTACGCTGGGCGCGCTTTACGCCTATGATGTGCTGCTTAACGCCGCGTCGGGCGCCTTGGAGGAGATCTGCCGCGCCGTGCGCAACACCAAGGTGACGGTAAGCGTCGGCCTTCCCTACCGCATAGACGACGAGGTGCTAAGCTGCGCCGCGATACTCAGATCCGACCGCGTGTATGCGATATTGCCCCTTTCGCAAGGGGAATCGCCCTTTGGCTTTACGCCCTACCTTTGCGGAAGGCGCGCCATGCCTTTAACGCCCATTCCCAGATTACGGGTGGTGGGGGACGTGATCTTTTCCGCCATGGACGCGTCGCCCGGGGATGTGATCATCTCGCAGGCGTCCGCCAACGCCACGGCGTCAAGCTTTCGCAAAACGCTGGAGGCGCTTCGCTTGTGCGCTGCCCGTACGGGCAGCGCTATCGCTTACGCCGCGCCCAATCCGGGGGAGAGCGGCACGAGCTTTGTCTTTGACGGCTGCTGCGCCATCGCCGCGGGCGGCGAGATACTCGCGTCCGCCTGCATGGAGGAGGAGCCCTTTGCATATGCCGATATCGACGCGGGCGCGCTGTGTCCCTTTGAACCCTTTTTCCACCCGGCGGCGCAAACAAGCTATCTGCCGGAGGATGAGACGCTTGCCCGTGAGGATTGCGTACGCATACTTGCCTTGCAGGCGGCGGCGCTGGTCAGGCGTGCCTCCCATATTGGCAGCAAGGGCTTCGTCATCGGCGTGTCCGGTGGGCTGGACAGCGCGCTGGCGCTGCTGGCCGCAGTCGCTGCGGCGGAGAAACTGGGCATGCCCTCCTCGCAGGTCGTGGGCATTTCCATGCCCGGCTTTGGCAGCTCCCGCCGCACCCGCAGCAACGCCAAGGCGTTGGTGGAGGCATTGGGCTGCACCTATCGGGAGATCGATATTACCGCTTCCTGCCGGCAGCACTTTATGGATATCGGACAGGATGAAAACGAGCATAACGTGGTCTTTGAAAATGCGCAGGCGCGGGAGCGCACGCAGATATTGCTGGACGTTTCCAACAAGGAGGGATTGCTTGACGTAGGCACGGGAGATCTGTCCGAGGCGGCGCTGGGCTGGACGACCTTCGGCGGCGACCACTTGGCGCAGTACGGCGTGAACGCTTCTATCCCCAAGACCGTGATGCGGCGGGTGGTGGCGGTTGCCAAGGAACGCTTTGTAAACGCCGCGCCCATCCTGCAGGACATACTGGATACGCCTGTCAGCCCCGAGCTTTTGCCGGGCAAGGATGGCGAGATCGCGCAAAAAACGGAGGAGCTCATCGGCTCCTATACCCTTCACGACCTTTTCATCTATGAGATGGTGGTCAATAACAAAGGCCCCAGAGGGCTTTATGAGGCCGCGCGGGAGAAAACGGATTTTGAGGAGACGGAGATCTACCGCGTGCTGGGCGTGTTTTTGAAGCGCTTTTTTGCCCAGCAGTTCAAGCGCGTCTGCGCACCCGAAGCGCCCCTTATCCTGCTTTCCATCGCTCCCGTATGCTTTCCCTTCCCCTCGGATATGCGCGCCGGCGCTTTCTGGGAGGAATACGAGGCGATGAGCCGCGATTAAGATAAAAAGGATCCATGGGGTTTGGGGCCGCAGCCCCAGAGGCTATATTCGTTCGGGGTGGCTTTGCCGCCCCGAACGTGCGTAAATCCGAAGGATTTCGGACGCTTCACAGCCCGACGGCCGCGCCAAAGGCGCAGGCGGGCTGTGAAGATCTCGCCCGCAGTCTAAAAGACTGCGGGCGAGGGCGTAGCGCAAAAAATGAACAACCTATTAACAGTCTGCGAATAAATGTTAAATAACCCGCCATAAGCGTTTCGCTCCACCCCTTCCGGGCTTATAATCCGAATATAGACAAAACAAGAAGAATATGCGCAGAGGAAAAACGCAAAAAGGAAGGGATTTTAATATGAAAAGGATGCTAAATCAAAGGAAGGTTCTTTCACTCATATTGATTGCGGCCATGGTTTTGGCATCCGCAACGACCGCGCTCGCCGCGAATGATTGGTCGGCTACCGGATTGAACGTTGCCTATTATGTGACCACCACCGCCGCGACGTCGCTCTATACAGAGGCCAATACCACAAGCGTCGTGAAAACCTCGATCGCAGCGGGGCAGAGCGTCGGCGTCATCTCGACGGACGGCTATTTCCACTTCGTGCTGTATAGCTCTTATTACGGCTATGTGCCTATTTCCGCGTGCGGCACCAACAGCGGTGTTCCCACTGCGACGACCGCAGGCTCCGTCATGTATTCCACTCCCTTCTATGTCAAAGCCAGCAGGACGGACGGCTATTACGGCTGGTTCGAAAAGGGCGACGTACCTACTGTCATCTCTACCAGCGGCGAATTTTCCTATGTGCTTGCGGGCGGCAAATACGGCTATATCCTGACTGCGGCGCTGAGCAGCACACCTACAAATACCACCGTTTCCTATTATGTTACCACCAGCGTATCGGCGCCTCTCTATAGATCCACAGATACCACGGCGGGCAGCCTTGCCACCGTTCCTGCCAATGCCACCGTGGGCGTGATCTCTACCAGCGGCAGCTATTACTATGCGAACTATTCGGGCAATTACGGCTATATCGCCATTTCCGCCTGCCAAGGTACGAGCACCGGCGGCGGCGCTTCCTATTATGTAACGACGACCCAGAACACGCCGCTGTATCAATACGCCAGCACCGTGGATGGCACCTATACCACTGTTCCCGCCAATACGAGCGTCGGCGTGATCTCCACCAGCGGCAGCTATTACCGCATCACCTACGGCGGCTATACCGGTTACATCCTGACCTCCGCCTGCTCCACGAGCACGACCGGCACCGGCGTTTCCTACTATGTGACCACCAATCAGAGCACCGTGCTCTATCAATATGCGAGCACCACGGACGGCACCTATACCACCGTACCCTCCGGCGCAAGCGTGGGCGTCATTTCCACCAGCGGCAGCTTCTATCGGGCAGTGTACGGTGGCTATACCGGCTATATCCTGACCTCGGCCTGCACCAGCGGCGCCGCGCCTGTAACGACGACGGTTTCCTACTACCTGATGACGCAGTATGCCACGCCCTTGTACAAGGATTCCAGCACCACGGGCGGCACATTGGCTACGATTGCCGCCAGCCGCTCCGTAGGCGTGATCTCCACCACCTATAACGGTTACTACTACGTCGTGGTAGACGGGCTTTACGGCTTCATGCCCACCACCGCCTTTGCCGCCACACCCGCTGCCACCATCGGCACTGCCACCACGCCCATCGGCAATGTGGCGACCTACGGCACGGTGTCCATCGGCGCTACCATCTATGCTTCGGACAGCACGACCAGTCAGGCTTTGGGTCGTGTCTCCAACGCCGGCACGGTCAGCATCATCTCGCAAACCACCAGCGGCTTCTACTATGTACGCGTGGGCACCTATTCGGGTTACATCCCCACCGCCAGCGTCATGGTGGCAAGCGACGCCACGGTGATCCCCTTCTCGGACGAGACCAAGCTTGCCATTACCCCCAACGGCGTGACCGTGAAAAAGAGCGGCACCATCGAGAATTGCCAGAACTGGGTGAGCCTGCGCGAAGCGGCCTCCTCCTCCTCCGACCGGATCGCCAAGGTGACCAAGGGCTCCACCGTGAGCATCATCGAGACCAGCGGCGCTTACACCAAAGTAACGTACGCCGGCACCACGGGCTATATCCTCAGCAGCTATATAGCGTAATGCTACCGCATTTCGGCCAAGGTCATGCGACCTTACGGGCTTTCAAAAAAGTGGGCATCGCCCACTTTTTTGAGTTTCGCCATTTTTTGACTGTGCCTGCGGCACGGCCGTCAAAAAACGAAAGGGAGCGGCCCTCTGGGCCTATCCGTTCCAGCGTACACGCCGCCGGAGCCGGAATGTTATCAAGGGGACGCTTCCCCTTGATAATCCCTTCAAGGCGCTGCGGCGGCTTTTTTATTTTGCCTTGAAAAAGCCTGTTTTTGGTGCTAAAATGGCATTTGCAGGCAAAATGAAACACGCGGAAGCGTGTACATCGAGATCATATATAAAAAAAGATGCCCGATTTTTCAAAAAAGCCTTGCAATACCTTGTTAAATCGTGTATCATTACCTACGTTGCGCGCGTGGGCGCGGTTTTTGCCGTGCATCACGCACCACGCAAGTCCTCGCGGGAGGTTGCCGGTGATGCCATCCGGGTAATTTCCGCAAGGCGCCCAAAACAGGGCAACGGGCGAAGGCCCGGCCAAATGTTTTTAAAATGAAACACACGGCTGCGTGTACTGCCCGATACTTAAAGGAGGAAAAAATAATATGGCAAATCAGAAGATCCGTATCAAGCTCAAGGCTTACGAGCACAATCTGATCGACCAGAGCGCCGAGAAGATCGTGGACACGGCCAAGCGCACCGGGGCGCGCGTATCGGGCCCCATCCCCCTGCCGACGGAAAAGGAGATCGTTACGATCCTCCGTTCGCCGCATAAGTACAAAGACAGCAGAGAACAGTTTGAGATGCGTACCCATAAGCGCCTGATCGACATTCTGCAGCCCTCCGCAAAGACCGTGGATGCGCTGATGAAGCTCGATCTTCCCGCCGGTGTCGACATCGAGATCAAGCTGTAGGACCGGAGGTGTAGAAGATGAAGAAAGCGATATTGGGCACCAAGGTCGGCATGACCCAGATGTTCAGAGAAGACGGCACCATGATCCCCGTGACCGTGGTTTTGGCCGGACCCTGCCCCGTTGTGCAGGTCAAGAACAAGGAGCGCGACGGTTACGAGGCGGTGCAGGTTGCATTCAAGCCCGTCCGTGAGAAGCTCATCACCAAGCCCCAGCTTGGCCACCTCAAGAAAGCTGGCGTCGGCGCTTACCGCTATGTGCGCGAATTCAAGCTGGACGACGCCGCCTCCTACGAAGTGGGCAGCGAGATCAAGGCAGACGTCTTTGCAAATGGCGACCATGTAGACGTGGTTGGCGTGAGCAAGGGCAAGGGCTTTGCCGGTAACATCAAGCGTTGGAATCAGGCTCGCGGCCGCAAGACCCACGGCTCCCATTCCTACCGCGTAGCAGGCTCCATGGGCGCTTGCACATACCCCGGCGAGGTATTCAAGACCAAGCATCTTCCCGGCCACATGGGCAGCGAGCGCGTAAGCGTGCAGAACCTGGAAGTGGCGCGCGTGGATGCTGCGCGAAACCTGCTCCTCATCAAGGGCGCTATCCCCGGCGCTAAGGGCGGTTTGGTCATGGTCAAGGAAACCGTGAAGTAAGGAGGATAAGCAGAGATGGCTACAGAAAAAGCCCCCAAAGTGGCAGTTTACAACATAGCCGGCGAAAAGGTCGGCGAGGCTGAGCTCAATGCCGAGATCTTCGGCGTAGAGATCAACGAGCCCGTCATGCACGCCTGCGTGAAGGCATATCTGGCAAACCGGCGGCAGGGCACCCAGTCGGCTCTTACCCGCGCAGAGGTCAGAGGCGGCGGCATCAAGCCGTGGCGTCAAAAGGGCAGCGGCCGCGCCCGTCAGGGTTCCACCCGCTCTCCGCAGTGGGCGCACGGCGGCATCGTGTTTGCGCCCAAGCCCCGCGATTATCACATGAGCGTGAACAAGAAGGTTAAGCGCCTTGCGATGAAGAGCGCATTGAGCAGCAAGGTACAGGAAAACACCCTCGTCCTGTTCGACGCGTTGGATATCGAAGCGGCCAAGACCAAAGAGATGATCAAGGTGCTCAACGCTGTCAACGTGGAAAAGGCGCTCATCGTTTTGCCCGAGAAGGACGAGATCGTGGAACGCGCGGCCGGCAACATCCCCAACGTGAAGACCACGCTGGTCGGCACCCTCAACGTTTACGAATTACTCAAGTATGACACGCTGATCCTGACCAAGGATTCGCTTGCCAAGATCGAGGAGGTGTACAACTGATGACGAACCCGCATGACATCATCATCAAACCGGTACTCACCGAAAAAAGCTATGATTATCTGCCCCAGAAGGTCTACACCTTCATCGTGGATAAGAATGCGAACAAGACCGAGATCCGTCAGGCGATCGAAGCGATCTTTGACGGCGTGAAGGTTGACACCGTCCATACGGTCAACCGTCTGGGCAAGATGAAGAGGCAGGGCGCCCACGAAGGCCGCCGTGCTTCCACCAAGAAGGCGTATGTAAAGTTGAAGACGGATTCCAAGGGCATCGAGTTCTTCGACAGCATCGCCCAGTAAGGAGGCAGACCATGGCTATTAGAAAAATCAAACCCAACACCCCGGGTCAGCGCTTCATGACGGTCTCCGCGTTTGAGGAGATCACCTGCACCACGCCCGAGAAGTCCCTGCTGGAAGATAAGCGCGGCAACGGCGGCCGCAATAACCGTGGCCGCATCACCGTTCGCCATCGCGGCGGCGGCGCAAGGCGCAAGTATCGCATCATTGATTTCAAGCGCAACAAGGACGGCGTGCCCGCGAAGGTCGCTACCATCGAATACGATCCCAACCGCAGCGCCAACATCGCCCTTCTGCACTATGCGGACGGCGAAAAACGCTACATCATAGCGCCGCTTGGCCTGCAGGTCGGCGACGATATCCTCTCCGGCGAAGGCGCTGACATCAAGGTCGGCAACGCCATGGAGATCCGGCAGATCCCCGTAGGCACCATGATCCACTGCATCGAGATCAAGCCCGGCAAGGGCGCGCAGCTGGTGCGCAGCGCAGGCAATGCCGCGCAGCTCATGGCCAAGGAGGATAAGTACGCACAGGTGCGTCTGCCCAGCGGCGAGGTTCGCAAGGTTCCCATGAACGCCCGCGCCACCATCGGCCAGGTCGGCAATGTGGATCACGAGAACATCAAGCTCGGCAAGGCAGGCCGTACCCGCCATAAAGGCTTCCGTCCCACGGTTCGCGGTTCTGTCATGAACCCCTGCGACCATCCGCACGGCGGCGGCGAGGGCAAGAGCCCCATCGGCCGTCCCGGCCCTGTTACCCCGTGGGGTAAGCCCGCTCTTGGTTACAAGACCCGCAAGACCAAGAACGTCAACGACAAGTTCATCGTACGCCGCAGAAACGGCAAGTGATAGCGAAAGGAGAACACCATGAGCAGGTCAGTTAAGAAGGGCCCGTTTGTAGAACAGCGTTTGCTCGACCGCATTCAGGCCATGAATACGAGCGGAAAGAAGACCGTCGTTAAGACTTGGTCCCGCGCGTCCACCATCTTCCCCGACATGGTCGGTCACACCATTGCCGTCCACGATGGAAGAAAGCACGTTCCCGTATATGTCACCGAGGAAATGGTCGGCCATAAGCTGGGTGAATTCGCACCTACCCGCACGTTCCGCGGCCACAGGGGTTCCGAAAAAACCTCGGGCGCCCGATAAGAAGGAGGAAGATAAGAATGGCAACCAGGTCTAGAGAAAAGAGCGCTGCGCGCAAAGAGAACGCCGACAAGCGTCCCCACGCCATAGCGCGTTATGTCAGAATCTCCTCCCGTAAGGTCAAGATCGTCATCGATCTGATCCGCGGCAAGAGCGTCAAGGAAGCCAAGGCGATCCTCATGTTTACGCCCAAGGCTGCAAGCGAACCCGTACTCAAGCTTTTGAACTCCGCCATCGCCAATGCGGAGAACAACCTTGATCTTTCCGCCGATACCCTGTACGTCGCCGAGGTGTATGCCAATCAGGGCCCCACGCTCAAGCGTTTCCGCCCCAGGGCGCAGGGAAGGGCTACGCGCATCAGAAAGCGCACCAGCCACATCACCATCATTCTGGATCAGGCAAAGTAAGGGGAGGTAAAGTATGGGACAGAAAGTTAATCCGAATGGCTTCCGCGTAGGCGTGATCCGGGATTGGAACACCCGTTGGTATGCGTCCAAAAAGGACTATGCCGACTATCTGGTCGAGGATCGCAAGCTGCGCGATTACCTGAAAGAAAAGTATTACGCGGCGGGCGTGAGCAAGATCGAGATCGAGCGCGCTGCCAACAAGGTCACGGTAAGCATCTATACCGCACGCCCCGGCATGCTCATCGGCAAGGGCGGCGTAGGCGTGGACGCCATCAAGGCGGACGTGGCAAAGCTTCTTGGCAAGCCCGTTAACGTCAACATCATGGAAGTCCGCAACCCGGACGCCAATGCCCAGCTCATCGCCGAGAACATCGCCCAGCAGCTGGAGAAGCGTATCTCCTATCGCCGTGCCATGAAGCAGGCCATGATGCGCGCCACCAAGGCGGGCGCCAAGGGCATCAAGGTCAAGTGCGGCGGCCGTTTGGGCGGCGCGGAGATCGCCCGCACCGAAGGCTACCATGACGGCTCCATTCCGCTGCAGACCATGCGCGCGGACATCGAATACGGCTTCGCCGAGGCGCGTACCACCTATGGCCGTATCGGCTGCAAGGTGTGGATCTACAAGGGCGAAGTGCTGAACAAGCAGAAGAAAGCGTAAGGAGGGCGACTACCATGTTGATGCCGAAAAGAGTAAAACGCAGGAGAGTGCATCGCGGCCGCATGAAGGGCAAAGCGCTTCGCGGCAATACGATCACTTACGGTGAATATGGTCTTGTTGCAACCGAGCCCTCTTGGGTTACGAGCAACCAGATCGAGGCAGCCCGTGTCGCCATGACCCGTTTCATCAAGCGTGGCGGCCAGGTTTGGATCAAGATCTTCCCGGATAAGCCCGTTACCGAAAAGCCCGCCGAGACCCGCATGGGCTCCGGCAAAGGCTCTCCCGAGTACTGGGTCGCCGTCGTAAAGCCCGGCCGTGTGATGTTCGAGATCGCAGGCGTGGACGAGGAGACGGCCAAGGAAGCCCTTCGTCTTGCGGCGCACAAGCTGCCCCTCAAGTCCAAGGTCGTGAAGAAAGAAGTAGTAGGTGGTGAGAGCGATGAAGGCTAACGAGTTGAGAAAGATGTCCAGCGAAGAGCTTGCTGCCAAGGAAAAGGAGCTCAAGGAAGAGCTGTTTAACCTTCGCTTCCAATTGGCCACCGGCCAGCTTGCGAACCCCCAGCGGATCCGCGAGTGCAAGAAGGATGTTGCCCGAGTCAAGACGCTCCTTTGCGAGCGTGCGCTCAAGGCGGCCGAGTGAGTGAAAGGAGTTCATCATGGAGAACAGAGGTTATCGTAAAACACGCACCGGCGTCGTGACGAGCGACAAGATGGACAAGACCGTCGTTGTTTCCATCAAGACGAAGGTTCGTCATCCCCTGTATGGGAAGATGGTCAACCGTACCCGCAAGTTCAAGGCGCATGACGAGAACAATGAATGCGGCGTCGGCGACACCGTAAAGATCATGGAAACCCGCCCGCTGTCCAAGGATAAGCGCTGGCGCGTCATCGAGATCATCGAAAAGGCCAAGTAAGCCGGAAAGGAGAAGTCAATGATACAGCCACAAACCAGATTAAAGGTTGCGGACAACAGCGGCGCGAAGGAAATTATGTGCATTCGCGTGCTGGGCGGTTCCCACCGTAAGAGCGCAGGCGTTGGCGACGTGATCGTAGCGTCCGTCAAATCCGCTTCTCCCGGCGGCGCCGTGAAGAAGAAGGACGTTGTCCGCGCAGTCGTCGTGCGTACGGTAGCTGATACCGCGCGCCCCGATGGCAGCCACATTCGTTTCGACGATAATGCAGCGGTCATCATCAACGACCAAAAGCAGCCCCGCGGCACCCGTATCTTTGGGCCCGTCGCTAGGGAGCTCCGCGAGAAGGACTATATGAAGATCGTGTCCCTCGCGCCCGAAGTGCTTTAATGGAGGAATAGGAAATGAACAAACTCAACGTAAAGCATGACGACACCGTCGTCGTCATCTCCGGTAAGGACAAGGGCAAGCAGGGCAAAGTTATGAAGGCGTATCCCGCCAAGGGTCGGATCGTCGTGCAGAACGCGAATATGATCACCTGCCATACCAAGCCCCGCAAGCAGGGCGAGCAGGGCGGCCGTATCCAGAAGGAAGGCACCATCGACGCCAGCAACGTGATGCTCATTTGCCCTAAGTGCAACAAGGCGACCCGCGTAGGCCATGCCTATAACGGCGATAAGAAAGTCCGCGTTTGCAAAAAGTGCGGCAAGAACATTGATTGAGGCAGAAGGAGGAAAGACAAGTGGCTAAGAAAGCAGAAACCACGCAGGCTCCCGCCAAGAAGAAAAAAGGCGGCGCAGAAGCAAAGCCCTTCACCCAAGCTCCGCGCCTCAAGGTGAAGTATCAGGACGAGGTTGCCAAGCAGCTCACCGAGAAGTTTGGCTACAAGAACGTTTCTGAGATCCCCAAGCTTGAGAAGATTGTGCTCAACATGGGTCTGGGCGCCGAAAAGGATAACCCCAAGGGTTTGGAGAGCGCGCTGAGCGAGCTGGCGGCCATCGCCGGCCAGAAGCCCGTCGTCACCAAGGCCAAGAAGTCCGTCGCAAACTTCAAGGTGCGCGAAGGCATGAACATCGGCGCCAAGGTAACGCTTCGCGGCGACCGTATGTACTACTTTGCCGACAAGCTTATGAACATCGTGCTGCCCCGCGTGCGCGACTTCCGCGGCATTTCGGACACCAGCTTTGACGGCCGCGGCAACTTCGCCATGGGCGTCAAGGAACAGCTGATCTTCCCCGAGATCAACTACGACGATGTGGATAAGACCCGCGGTATGGACATCGTGTTCGTCACGACGGCCAAGACGGATGAAGAATCGAAAGCACTGCTCACATTCTTGGGCATGCCTTTCGTGCAGGCCTAAGGTAAGGAGGAAGATACTGTGGCAAAGTTAAGCATGAAACTCAAGCAGTCTCGCGCACCCAAGTATTCGACGAGGGCATACACCCGCTGCCGCATTTGCGGCCGTCCCCACTCTGTGCTGCGCAAGTATGGCATCTGCCGTATCTGCTTCCGTGAGATGGCGTACAAGGGAGAGATCCCCGGCGTGCGCAAGGCCAGCTGGTAAGAGATAGCGAAAGGAGGAAAAAAACATGTTAGTAACCGATCCCATCGCTGATATGCTTACCCGTATCCGCAACGCCCTCGTCGCCAAGCACGACGAAGTCGATGTGCCCGCTTCCACCGTGAAGAAGGCGATCGCCGACATTCTGGTAAAGGAAGGCTACATCAAGGGTTATGAGGTTCGTGAGGAGGGCGTCGCCAAGATGCTCCATATCGCTCTGAAGTACGGCCCCGGCCGTGAAAGGGTCATCACCGGCCTTAAGCGCATCAGCAAGCCCGGCCTGCGCGTCTATGCGCGCAAGGATCAGGTACCCAAGGTGCTCAATGGCATGGGTATTGCGATTATCTCCACCTCCCGCGGCATGATGACGGACCGTGAGGCCCGCAAGGCTGGCGTGGGCGGCGAGGTTCTCGCCTACATTTGGTAACAAGTAATATTTTGGAGGTGTAAGACATGTCTCGAATCGGAAAACTTCCGATCTCCATTCCGAGCGGAGTGACAATCACGGTCGGCGACGATAACGCCGTGACTGTCAAGGGCCCCAAGGGCGAACTGTCCGAAAAGCTCTCCCCCGAGATGGAACTCACAATGGAAGACGGCGTTTTGACCGTCAAGCGTCCTTCGGACGACAAGCGCCACCGCGCGCTGCACGGCCTGACCCGTACCCTCATCAACAACATGGTCGTTGGCGTGACCGACGGCTTCCAGAAGAAGCTGGAGATCGTGGGCGTTGGTTACAGGGCGCAGATGCAGGGCACCACCCTGGTCGTCAACGTCGGTTATTCCCATCCTGTTGAATTCCCCGCGCCTCAGGGTATCACCTTTGAGGTGCCGGCGCCCACCCAGATCCTCATCAAGGGCATCGACAAGCAGCAGGTTGGCCAGGTAGCCGCTGATATCCGCGTGACCCGCAAGCCGGAGCCCTACAAGGGCAAGGGTATTCGCTATGAGGGCGAGTTTGTGCGTCATAAGGAAGGCAAGACTGCTAAGTAATGCGTAGAGAAGGAGTAACAGTATGATTTCTAAAGTCGATAAAAACGCTGTGCGCAAGGCCCGTCATACCCGTACCCGTCGTCATATCGTCGGTACGGCAGAGCGGCCCAGGCTGAATATCTATCGCAGCCTGAACAACATTTATGCACAGGTCATCAACGATGAAGTTTCTCATACCTTGGCTGCCGCATCTACGCTGGATGCACAGATCAAGGATCAGCTTAACGGCAAGACCAAGAGCGAAGCTGCCGAATTGGTAGGCGAGCTCGTTGGCAAGCGTGCTGTTGAGAAGGGCGTCAAAGAGGTCGTGTTCGATCGCGGCGGTTATCTTTACACCGGTCGCGTAGCGAAGGTGGCTGAAGGCGCGCGCAAAGCCGGCCTGGAATTCTAAGGAGGTAGAAACAATGCAGAAGCGTATAGATGCGTCCACATTGGATTTGAAGGAAAGGCTTGTCTCGATCAACCGCGTTGCCAAGGTCGTAAAGGGCGGCCGTAATTTCCGCTTTTCCGCGCTTATGGTCGTGGGCGATGAAAATGGTCATGTCGGCGTTGGCATGGGCAAGGCTGCTGAAATTCCCGAAGCCGTCCGCAAGGGCGTCGAGGATGCAAAGCGCCACCTGATCGAAGTGCCTCTGGTGGGCACGACGATCCCCCACGCGGTCGAAGGCAAGTTTGGCAAGGGTCATGTGCGCATGCTCCCCGCTGAAGAAGGTACCGGCGTTATCGCGGGCGGCCCCGCCCGTGCGGTGCTGGAGATGGTAGGCGTGAAGGACATTCGCACCAAGAGCTTTGGCTCCAATAACCCGTCCAACTGCGTCAAGGCCACCATGGAAGGACTTACCCAGCTCAGAACAGTCGAGCAGATCGCAAAGCTGCGTGGCAAGACTGTCGAAGAGATCCTGGATTGATGGAGGTGCACGATGGCTACAACGAATAAAGCGAACCTGAAGATAACGCTTGTCAAGAGCACCATTGGCGCCTTGGCGGATCAGAAGGCTACCATTGCGGCACTGGGTCTGCACAAGACCAACAGCAGCGTGATTAAGCCGGACAACGACTGTGTGCGCGGTATGATCTTCAAGGTCAAGCACCTGGTCAAAGTGGAAGAAGCGTAACGGAGGTTGGATATGAAATTACACGATATGAAACCCGTCGAGGGTTCCACCTTTGAGTCCAAGCGCGTTGGTCGCGGCACGGGCTCTGGTCTCGGCAAGACTTCCGCTAAGGGTCACAAGGGTCAGAAGGCGCGCAGCGGCAGCAAGAAGAACGGTTTTGAAGGCGGTCAGATGCCTCTTGCCCGTCGTCTGCCCAAGCGTGGTTTCCATAACAACTTTGCGAAAGAATACACCGTGATCAACGTCGAGACGCTGAATCGTCTGGACGACGGTACCGTCGTGACGGCTGCGCTGCTCAAGGAATTGGGCGTGATCAGCAAGATCGAAAAAGACGGCCTCAAGGTTCTTGGCCGGGGCGAGCTCACCAAGAAGCTGGACGTCAAGGCCGCAAAGTTCACGGAAACAGCCCAGAAGGCCATTGAGGCTGCGGGCGGAACTGTCGAGGTGCTCTAATGTTTAGAACCTTGATCAATGCGTGGAAGATCAAGGATATCCGTACCAAGATGCTTTTCACATTGCTCTTGGTGGTGATTTACCGCTTTGGTAACTTCATCCCCATCCCCGGCGTCGATGCTTCTCAGATCGCGTCCGCGGCGGCGGAGTATGATATCCTGAGCTTCCTGAACCTTTTGACGGGCGGCGGTTTTGGCGAATTCTCGATCTTCGCCATGGGCGTTTCTCCCTACATCACCGGTTCCATTATCATTCAGCTCTTGACCATTGCGATCCCTGCTTTGGAGCGTCTCTCCAAGGAGGAGGACGGTCGGGCGAAGATCGAGCAGATCACCCGCTACACGGGCATTGGCCTTGCCTTGGTGCAGAGCCTTGGCATCGTGGCCGGTTTGAACTCCACCTACAACGTGGTGCTCAACCCCGGTTTTGTCTCCTACGCTACCATCGGTATCGTGGCGACGGCCGGCACGGCGTTCCTCGTTTGGATGGGTGAGCGCATTACGGAAAAGGGCGTAGGCAACGGTATCTCCATGATCATCTTTGTCTCCATCGTTTCCCGTTTGCCGCAGTACGTCATCAGCCTTTTCCGCGGCGTGTTTGTATCCACTACCTATAAGTGGTGGGTGTTGCCTGTGATGCTCATCATCTTCCTGGTGCTCATCGCCGGCGTTACCGCGGTAGACAAGGCTGTGCGCCGCATCCCCGTGCAGTATGCAAAGCGCGTCGTGGGTCGCAAGCTTTACGGCGGCCAGTCCACCAATATCCCCATGAAGGCCAATGCAAACGGCGTTTTGCCGCTGATCTTTGCCATGACCATCATGCAGGTGCCGGGTATGATCGGCCAGTTCTGGCCCAACGGCGGCTTCTACCAGTTCTATATGCAGTATCTGGGCGAAGGCACGGTGGCGTATTACATCATTTATGCGCTGTTGATCGTAGGCTTCTCCTACTTCTACAGCACGATCTCCTTCAACCCCATCGAGATCAGCAAGAACCTTCAGCAGAACGGCGGCTTTATTCCGGGCATCCGTCCGGGCAGACCCACAAGCGACTATCTGTCCAAGATCAGCAACCGCTTGACGCTCTTTGGCGCGTTCTTCCTCATGATTCTGGCGATCGTACCTACCCTGCTCATGAGCGCTTTCGGCCTGCAAAACTTCTTTGCGGCCACCAGCATCCTGATCATGGTGAGCGTGGCGTTGGAGACTGCCGCACAGCTTGAATCCCTCATGCTGATGCGTCACTACAAGGGCTTCCTCGGTTAAGGGTAATTTGCTATGAAGCTGATATTCTTAGGCGCTCCCGGCGCCGGAAAAGGCACGCAGGCGGATATGCTCTGCGAAGCGGTCGGCATACCGCATATTTCCACGGGCGACATGCTGCGCAAGCAGATGCGCGAGGGCACCGAGCTTGGCCGTCAGGCCAAGGCGGTCATCGAGGCGGGCGGTCTTGTGGGCGATGATATCATCATCGGCATGGTCAAGGATCGCATCGCGGAGCCGGACTGCAAGAACGGTTTCCTGCTGGACGGTTTCCCCCGCACCATCGCGCAGGCGGACGCGCTGTCCGCGCTTACCGATATCGACATGGCTGTGGATATCGATGTGCCCACCGAACGATTGGTGGCGCGCATCAGCGGCAGGCGCATGTGCCCCGGCTGCGGCGCGACCTTCCATGTCTCCACCTACGCAAAGGAGACCTGTGACAAGTGCGGCGCAACGCTCTACATCCGCGACGACGATAAGCCCGAGACGGTGAAAAACCGTATCGACGTATACAATGCGAATACGCAGCCGCTTATCGCGTACTATGAAAACAAGGGGATCCTCAAGCGCGTGGACGGCGACAAAAAGCCGGACGAGGTGCTTGCACAGATCCGCACCCTTACGGAGACGCTCTGATGCTGACGATCAAAAGCGCGGCAGAAATCGAAAAGATGCGAGCCGCCGGACGTATCGTGGGCGATACCCTTAAGCTGATGCGTGAAATGGCACAGGTCGGCGTGACCACGGCGGAGCTGGATAAGGCGGCTGACGCTTTTATCCGCTCCAAGGGCGCCGTGCCCTCCTTCCTGCATTATAACGGGTATCCCAAGAGCATCTGCACCAGCGTCAACGCGCAGGTGGTGCACGGCATCCCGGGCAAATATGTGCTTAGGGACGGCGACATCCTGAGCGTGGATGTGGGCGCGGAGCTCAACGGCTTTCACGGCGACGCGGCGCGAACGTTTTTCGTTGGCAATGTAGCGCCTGAGGTACGGGAGCTCGTCAAGGTGACGAGGGAATGTTTCTACGAGGGTATGAAGTTTGCCCGGCCGGGTTATCGCATCTCCGACATTGGGCAGGCGATACAGAATCACGCCGAAAGCCATGGCTATGGCGTCGTGCGTGAGTTGATCGGCCATGGCATTGGCACCCACATGCACGAGCCGCCGGACGTTCCCAATTATTATGACCACAGGACGGGGCGCGGCGTACGGCTGACCAAGGGCATGACCATCGCGGTCGAGCCCATGATCAATCTGGGCGGCAAAGAGGTTTTCGTCTACGATGACGGATGGACGGTGGAGACGCGGGACTCCCTTCCCAGCGCCCATTACGAAAACACCGTCGTCATCACGGATGACGAACCGCAGCTTTTAACGCTGATGGGAGTAGACGATGATTGATCCGCGCGGGCAGATTGTGGAATCCACGGCGGGAAGGGATAAGACCCGGTACTTTGTGATCGTGGGCGTATGCGACGAAGCGCACGTCTACATCGTGGATGGTGTGACGCATAAGGCGTGCAGGCCAAAGAAGAAAAAGCTCAAGCATCTGCGTTTCTGCGGAAAGCAGCTGGATATGGACAAGGAGCTTGAGGGGGGCGCCGGTACGCTGGATGCCTATGTGAGAAAAGGGCTCGCTGCGATCCTGCGGCAGAGCGAGATCTAAGGAGGGATAGCTTGTCAAAGTCGGACGTTATTGAAGTGGAAGGCGTTGTGACCGATTCATTCCCGAACGCCATGTTCGAGGTACAGTTGGAAAACGGACACAAGATACTCGCACATATTTCCGGCAAGCTGCGGATGAACTTCATTCGCATACTGCCGGGCGACAAGGTGACAGTGGAACTGTCCCCCTATGACTTAACACGCGGCCGCATCGTGTGGCGTGCAAAGAACTAACAGGAGGAAAATACGATGAAAGTCAGACCTTCAGTGAAACCCATGTGTGAAAAGTGCAAGATCATCAAGCGCAAAGGTCGCGTTATGGTCATTTGCGAGAACCCCAAGCATAAGCAGAAGCAAGGCTAAGAGAACGGCATTTTTTCGCGCCCTGCCCCAGCGGCAAGGCGCGAGTTTTCTGCTTTTGCGGAAAAACGCGGCGAAATACGCGCCGCAAAAGGATTTTTTCCTTATTATGGCCAATAAAAGTGTTGACAAACAGCACGGTGGATTGGTAAACTATCTAGGTTAGCGTGGTATCGGGGAAGGATGCCCTTTTGCTGCGTTGAAAACCCTAAAAAAGCAAGGCCATCTTGAGCTTTTTTACAAATTTCTCGTCCGGTGCGGCTGTCGGGCTTACCGCCCGAAATCCTGACGAGCGTATATAGATGGCGGGTGAACATCACCCCTACAGACGGTGCAAGCCGACTGTACGCGCCTTTTCAAGTGGGCGTGAAACCATTAAAAAACGGAGGAAAACCAAATGGCACGTATTTCTGGTGTTGACTTACCCAGAGACAAGCGCATTGAGATCGGTTTGACGTATATATACGGCATCGGTCGCAAGACGGCGCAGGACATCCTCACGGCCACCGGCATTGACCCCGACATTCGCGTGCGCGATCTGTCCGAGGCGGATACCAGTAAGCTGAGAGACTTTATCGACCACAACGTGAAGGTAGAGGGCGATCTTAGACGCGAGAATTCCATGAACATCAAGCGCCTCATCGAGATCGGCTGCTATCGCGGCGTTCGTCATCGCAAGGGTCTGCCCGTTCGCGGCCAGAGCACCAAGCAGAACGCACGCACCCGCAAGGGACCCAAACGTTCCGTGGGCGGAAGAAAGAAATAAGGGAGGAGAGATAAAATGGCAAAGGCTACAAAAGCTAAGAAGACGTCCCGCAAACGCCGTGAGAAAAAGAACATCGAGCGTGGCGCGGCGCATATCCGCTCCTCTTTCAACAACACGATGGTTACCATCACCGACGTGCAGGGCAACGCCATTTCTTGGTCGTCCGCAGGCGGCCTCGGCTTCCGCGGCTCCAAAAAGAGCACGCCGTTCGCCGCGCAGATGGCTTCCGAAACTGCCGCAAAGGCAGCGCAGGAGCATGGTCTTCGCAGCGTAGAGGTGTATGTCAAGGGCCCCGGCTCCGGCCGTGAAGCTGCGATCCGCGCTTTGCAGACCGCCGGTCTCGACGTAACCATGATCAAGGACGTGACGCCCATACCGCATAACGGTTGCCGTCCGCCCAAGCGCAGAAGAGTGTAAGGAGAGCGACAATGGCTAGATATACAGATTCTGTTTGCAGGCAATGCCGCCGTGAAGGCGAAAAATTGTTCCTTAAGGGTGATCGCTGCTACAGCGCCAAGTGCGCCGTCATTAAGCGTCATACCCCTCCGGGACAGCATGGCCAGGCAAGACAAAGAAAGCAGTCCGAGTACGGCATCCAGCTTCGTGAAAAGCAGAAGTGCCGCCGTGCATACGGTGTATTGGAATCCCAATTCAGGAAATACTATGAAATGGCTGCCAATATGCGCGGCGCCACGGGCGAGAATCTTCTCTCCCTGTGCGAGCGCAGGTTGGACAATGTTGTGTATCGTCTGGGCTTTGCGGACAGCCGTCCCATGGCGCGCCAGATGGTCAACCATAGCCATATCCTCGTGGATGGCAAAAAGGTCAATATCCCTTCCTACCTGGTAAAGGCCGGTCAGGTGATTACTGTCCGTGAAGGCAGCCGCGATATGGAAAACCTCAAGGAGCTCAAGGAACAGGGCGCAGCGAAGCCCGTGCCGAAATGGCTGGATATGGATGCTGCAAACCTCACCGGCAAGATCGCAGCCATGCCGCAGCGTGACGATATCGATCTGACCATCGAAGAGCACCTCATCGTTGAGTACTACTCGAGGTAATCGCATCGCCTGAACCCCAAGAACCACGAAAACCGTAGAGAGGGGACGTAAAGAATGATAGAAATTGAAAGACCCAAAATCGAGTGTGTGGACATCGTAAACGACTACGGTAAGTTCGTTGTAGAGCCTCTGGAGCGCGGATTCGGCATTACGCTGGGCAACTCGCTTCGCCGTATCCTTCTTTCTTCGCTTCCGGGCGTTGCGGTATCCTCCGTCAAGATCGACGGCGTGCTGCATGAGTTTTCCACCATCGAAGGCGTCCGCGAAGACGTTACGGAGATCATTCTGAACCTCAAAGAGCTTTGCCTCATCATGCACAACGACGGCCCCACCAAGGTGCTTATCGACGCCAAGGGTCCCTGTGTGGTGCATGCGGGCGATTTGATCGCGGACAGCGATATCGAGATCATCAATCCCGATCATCATATTGCCGAGATCAGCGCGGGCGGCAGGCTCTATATGGAGATCATGCTTGAGCATGGCCGCGGCTACGTTTCGGCCGACCGCAACAAGAAGCCGGATATGCCCATCGGTCAGATCGCCGTGGACTCCATCTTCACCCCCATTCGCAAGGTCAATTTCCGCGTAGAGGATACCCGCGTAGGCCAGATCACGGACTACGACAAGCTCACGCTGGAGGTCTGGACGAATGGAACGATACAGCCCGATGAGGCGGTCAGCCTGGCTGCCAAGATCCTCACCGAGCATCTGATGCTCTTCATCAACCTCACAGAGCATGTGCAGGGCGTGGAGATCATGGTGGAGAAAGAGGAAGACAAGAAGGAAAAGATCTTGGAGATGACCATCGAAGAACTCGATCTTTCCGTGCGTTCCTACAACTGCCTCAAGCGTGCGGGCATCAACACCGTAGAGGAGCTGGTGCAGCGCAACGAGGAGGAAATGATGAAGGTCAGAAACCTCGGGCGCAAGTCGCTTGAGGAAGTACAGCAAAAGCTGACGGGTCTCGGCCTGTCGCTTCGCAACAACGAAGATTAACCCGCAAATAGTACAAGGAGGAAGCGCAAATGCCTAACCGTAAGCTCAACATGGCTGGCGATCACCGCGCCGCAACGCTGCGGAGCCTTACCACCGCGCTTCTGTGGAACGGCAAGATCGTCACCACCGAAGCCCGTGCCAAGGAAATCCGCCCCATCGCGGAGAAGCTGATCACCCTCGCCGTCAAAGAGTATAAGAATACCGAGACCGTCGAAAAGGAGACCCGCAACGACAAGCAGCAGATCGTTAAGGTCACGACCGAGAACGACAAGCCCAGCAAGCTTCATGCCCGCCGCATGATCATGTCCTATGTGTATGACATGCCGTTGCCCCGCAACAAGGCGGACAAGGAGACCAAGCCCGAGTACAAGAAGCGCTCCAAGGAAATGCCCCATCCCGTTGTGGATAAGCTTTTCCGCGAGATTGCGCCCAAGTACGAGGATCGTGCAGGCGGTTATATCCGCATCATGAAGCTTGGCCCCCGCCGCGGCGACGGCACGGAAATGTGCCTGATCGAGCTGGTCTAAGTAATTACAAAACGCAAAAAGCGCCTTGCATCATGCAGAGCGCTTTTTTCGCACTTAAAAAGGAGCCCGCGCAGGCTCCTTTTGATATTTTGGTTATTTTGCCTAGATTTTTGCGACGCCCAGCGTGACCGCTTCGCCGTTGATATCCCAATCCTTGACGTAGCCGCCGCCCTTTCCGGCGGTGACGCTTTGCGCCAGTGTGTCCTCACAGATGGAAGCGCCGAAGCGCGCGAAGATGTCCACGATCCTTTCGCTGCCCATGTAGCTGACCGCGATATGGTCGGTCACCTCGAAGCCCGCTTCCTTGCGCATGGTCTGGATTTTGCTGACAAGCTCGCGGACAAACCCTTCCTCGATGAGTGCCGGGGTAAGGTTGGTGTCCAGCACCACGGAAAGCTCGTGATCGCTTTCTGTGACAAAGCCTTCCTTTTGCATGGTGTCGATGAGCACATCCGCCTCGTCCAGACTGACGCTCACGCCCTCGATCTCGAATACGAAGGGGTTGCCGGCCTTGTGTGCGGCTACCACCTGATCGCCGACGCCTTCGCTTTGCAGATACACGTTGATCTTGGGCAGGATCTTGCCGTAGCGGGGTCCCAGGGTCTTAAGCTGCGGCTTTGCGCGGTAGCTGATGAAGGAGGAGGCGTCGTCCACAAAGCGGACTTCCTTGACGTTGAGCTCGTCGGCGATGATGGAAACGTACATGTCGGGGAGCGTCGCGCCCTGCACATACATGGCGCCGATGGGCTGACGGTTCTTGATGGCGGCCGTGTTGCGAGCCGCGCGGCCGAGCACGACGATATCCAGCACCTCATGCATGTTCTTTTCAAGATCTTCATCGATAAAGCTCGTATCCGCCTTGGGCCAAGGGCAAAGGTGGATGCTCTCGGGCGCGTTTGCGTCCACGGAGCGCACCATGTTCTGGTACATATTCTCCGCCATAAAGGGGATGAAGGGGGCGCTGACAAGCGTGAGGGTGTGCAGCACCGTATAGAGCGTCATGAACGCCGCTTCCTTGTCCGCCGTCATTTCCTTGCCCCAGTAACGCTCGCGGCAGCGGCGCACATACCAGTTGGAAAGCTCATCCACGAAATCCTGCATCTCACGTCCGGCTTCCGTCATCTTGAGCTCGTCAAGATATTTTTCCACATCCGCGACCAAGGTGTTCAGCCGCGAGAGCACCCAAAGATCCATGGGGGAGAGGTTCTCACGCTTGAGCGTATGCTTGGTGGGATCGAACTGGTCGATGTCAGCATACAGGATGTAGAAGGCGTAGGTGTTCCAAAGCGTGCCCATGAATTTGCGCTGGGATTCGCTGACGGCTTCCTCGCTGAAACGGTTGGGCAGCCACGGCATGGAGGCGGTGTAGAAATACCAGCGCACCGCGTCCGCGCCCTGATGATCAAGCAGCACCCAAGGATCGACCACGTTGCCGATGTGCTTGCTCATCTTGCGGCCTTCCTTATCCTGCACATGACCCAGCACGATGCAGTTCTCAAAAGAGGGCTCGTCGAACAGGCAGGTGGAGATGGCGAGCAGCGTATAGAACCAGCCGCGCGTCTGATCGATGGCTTCGCTGATGAAGTTTGCGGGGTAGCGGCGCTCGAACTCCTCCTTGTTTTCAAACGGATAGTGCCATTGCGCAAAGGGCATGGCGCCGGAATCGAACCAGCAGTCGATGACGACGGGCTCGCGCTTCATCACGCCGCCGCACTTGTCGCACTTGAAGGTGATGGGATCGACGTAGGGCTTGTGCAGCTCGATATCCTCCGGCACGTCCGGATTGAGCGCGCGCAGCTCCTCGCGGCTGCCCACCACATGCACCTCGCCACAGTCCTCGCAGACCCATACCGGCAGCGGCGTACCCCAATAACGCTCGCGGGAGATGCCCCAGTCGATGACGTTCTCGATGAAGTTGCCCATGCGGCCTTCCTTGATGTTTTCGGGGATCCAATTGACGCGGCGGTTGTATGCCATCAGGCGGTCGCGCACCTTGGTCATGGCGATGAACCAGCTTTCGCGCGCGTAGTAAATGAGCGGCGTGTCGCAGCGCCAGCAGTAGGGATAGCTGTGCTCGAATTCGGGAGCCGCAAACAGCAGACCCGCTTCCTTTAGCGCGTCCAGCACCAGCTTGTCGGCGTCCTTGACGAAAACGCCGTCCCAGGGCGTGCCGCCGCACATCTTGCCGTGTGTGTCCACCATCTGGATAAAGGGCATGTCGGCCGCCATGCAGACGCGATAGTCGTCCTCGCCGAATGCAGG
>JAUNJX010000023.1 GCA_030533005.1 Clostridia bacterium
ATATGTCGCCCCGCATGGAACGCATTTCCGTTTGCATCAGGGCAAGGATATCGAGTATTTGATCCTCTTTGTTCATGTGCGCGCTCCCTCTGTACGGTGATGGTTATGAGTATAAACGAAATGCGGGAAAAAGGCAATTGGTTTCGCGGCTAGCGGGCAGTAAAGCTGACAGGGGGCTGCGGGCTTAATTGCGACATTCCAAATCTTTTTTGAAATTTTTCCGAATGAACCCTTAATTTTCTTTCCGGAATGACGTTAATAAGTGCGAAGGGTAATTTTCCCCGTGGCGCCGCGGGGAAGAAAACCGCACAGGCAGGGCCGGACGCTCTGTACTAAAAAATATATCTGGAGGATATTATCATGAGGATTCAGAACAACATCACCGCGATGAATACCCATCGCATGTACACCGCCAACAACAACGCTATTTCCAAGTCCGCTGAAAAGCTTTCTTCCGGCTACCGCATCAACCGCGCTGGCGACGACGCCGCAGGTTTGGCGATTTCCGAAAAGATGCGCTCTCAGATTCGCGGGCTTAATATGGCGTCCAAGAACTCCCAGGATGCCAACTCCCTGATCCAGACCGCTGAAGGCGCACTGCAGGAAGTCCATTCCATGCTGCAGCGCATGGGCGAGCTGGCCAACCAGAGCGCCACCGGCACCAACGAGAACTTCGACCGCACGCAGATCAGCGCCGAGTTCGATCAGCTCAAGGAAGAAATCAACGACATCAGCGAGCAGACCAACTTCAATAACATGAAGCTGTTGGACGGCTCTCTTGCAAGCGGCAATTCCGGCGCCAAGTATTCCGCCGGCGATATGAAGGTCAACGGCCTTATTGCCACCAACTTCACGATCACCGGGCAGACCGGTCTTTCTGATCAGATCGGCACATATTCCTTTGCTACCGTATCTGCCGCTGAGGCGAGCACGATCGGCGCAACGGAAGCGAATGCCATCAAGGTCTCCTTCACGGATTCCAAGACCGGCAATGTGACCAACACCATCGTTGATCTGTCCAAGGCCGCGCCTGACGTAGCTGCAAACACAGCCTTCAAGCTTGATTTGTCCGCATCCGGCATGGGCACCTTCGATATCACCTCCAACGCGGACGGTGACGACGTCGCCGCTCTGAAAACCGAGCTTTTGGCCGCCGGTACCGCCGGCGTCGGCGCTTTGGTAACAGAGGCGAAGGATCCCGCTGTGGACGCTGCTGGCACGGGTGGTCTGAAGATTCAGGTCGGCGCAAACGAGAACGAGCAACTCACCATCAGCGTAGAAAAGATGAACGTTGACGGCTTGAATCTGACCGACGCCAAGATCGACACGCAGGACAACGCCGGCAAGGCTATCACCTCTACGCAGAAAGCTATCAACATGGTTTCCGAGCAGCGTGCCACCCTGGGCGCTATGCAGAACCGTTTGGAGCACAAGATCAGCAATCTGGACAACACCTCCGAGAATTTGAGCGCTTCCGAAGCCCGTATCCGCGACGTGGATATCGCCAAGGAAATGACCAACTTCACCAAGAACCAGATCCTGTCTCAGGCCGCTACGGCAATGCTGGCTCAGGCCAACAGCATGCCGCAGAACGTCCTGTCCCTGCTCCAGTAATTCTAAGCTTCGCAAGAATTGTTGTTACAGGTGTACAAACAGTAATTCTCATAAAGGAGGCTCGTCCGAAAGGACGGGTCTCTTTTTCAATCGAGCTCCCCTTTGCAGGCCGATGACTTTTTCGCCATTATGCGCTATACTATTAAAGAAACAAATCCCTTCGGAGGTCTGTAGAGATGGCAAAATCAAAATATAAGCCCAAGCCCACATGGAACGTGCCCGCCAATCAAAAGACGGATGCTGCTGCGCCAAGCGTGAAGCCGCTTCGCATCTCGCAGTGCATGATCGTAAAGGACGAGGAAAAGAATATCGAGCGCGCCCTAAGCTGGGGCAAAGATATCATGTGCGAGCAGATCGTGGTGGATACCGGCTCTACCGACCGCACCGTGGAGATCGCGGAGCGCATGGGCGCAAAGGTGTATCATTTTGCGTGGATCAACGATTTTGCCGCCGCAAAAAACTATGCGCTCGAACAGGCCACAGGCGACTGGATCGCTTTTTTGGATGCGGATGAATACCTAAATGAAGAAACAGCAAAAAAACTGCCGCAGTTCCTTGACGGAATCCGTGCCGCAAATCAAAAGGGGCCTGTCGTCATCATTGCAACACTCGCAAATTTGAACGATAGCGGGCAAATATTCCATCTGTGCGCGCAAGTCCGTATTTTTTCCAATCACCCGCACTTGCGTTATGCCCGCGCCATACACGAAGACCTTGTCTCCATATCGCCGGAAACCTGCCCAACCTATTTGGACGTGTCTTCCACGCTCACCATTTTTCACACCGGCTACGCATTAAACGTGAGGAAAGAAAAAAACAAGGAGCTTCGCAACATTACGGCGTTGCGCGGCGAGCTTGCGAAGCATCCGGACGATCTGCTATGCAAGGGGTATTTAGCCGAATCTCTGGACGCCTCCGGCGAAAATCCCGCCGAAGCCGAAGATCTGTTCCGCGAAATGATCAGCATCCCGCTTTCAGAAAACGATGATTTGCGCATGCGGACGCTGCAAAGCAATGCGTTCCGCCATCTCATGGAGAAATATATCCAAAGGGAGCAGCCGGTAGAAGACTTTCGACGTCTCTATACCAAAGCAACGTCCCGCTATCCTTCCATTCCCGACTATGATTATTACATGGGCGTGCGCTGCTTTATGGAAAACGACTATACGCAGGCATTACCTTTTTTCCTTCAATCGGAAGAAAAAGGCAACTGTTTTATCAGCAACGGTTATCAAAGCCAGATGAGCGAATTGCTTCCTCACCTTTATCAGCATATCTCGATTTGTTTTGAAAAAAATAACGATCTGCCAAGCGCGATCCGCTACGCGGTGCTGGTGCTGAAAAAAGAGCCCTACGATCAGCAATGGCTCACCTCTTTCCTCAACGTGTTGACCCGTGAGGATTTCCACGGCACGGCACAAGCCACGATGAACCTGCTGGGGCAGCTTTATGACTTTTCCAAGCTCAAGGATAAGCTGATCCTGCTCAAATGCGCCAAGGCGATCGGCAATGAGCCGCTGTATGCGTTGATCTATGGCAAATTTACCCCGGAAGAAAAGACGTGGTTTGAAAGCAAGTAATATTGGCTGCCGCTATTGCGTGCAATAGGCTTTGAGCAGTTCGCCGATGCTCGTGACCGCCTCATCCGTCAGCGCGATCATGGAAAACATCTCGCCCAGCTCGCCGCTTTCCCGTTTTTGTATGGTGTATTGCAGCGCTTCGCGCACGGTGTCGTTTAGCTCCATGGCGCGCCGCAGCTTATCGCAAAGCGCGTTCAGGTTTTGATCCAGCGCCTTTTCGGCATTTTCCTCCACCCCGCCCCCATAATAGCATATGGCAAGCTTGCCGTCGCTGCGCCGCACCTGCCGCAGCGCGACGCGCCTTTGGGCGTCCCGTTCCCGAAGCTGCGCAGGTATATGCACCAGCGCGTCCAACGTCGCAACGGCGTAGGTTTCCATGCCGTCGTTCAATAAATTGATGGAATCCGCCGTGTTATCCGCAAACGCCGCATAGCCCGTGAGCGAAAGCAGCAAAAGCGCCAGATACGTCTTTTGGGAAAGCTCGTCATCCAGCATAGGATACGCCGCAAGCATGTCCACCGCATGCTTTTTTAAATATACAATGACGGTATAGCGGGATGCGTCGTGCACATCGGCGGGCAGCTCCGCAAGCTGCATCATCGCGTCGCCTACGGCTTCTTCCACATTGATCTCAAAAAGCTGCGTTTGGCTTTGCTGGCGGTTTGGCTGCCGCAGCGCCGCTGCATAACAGGCGATCTCCGCCACATTATGCGTGAACAGAAGGTCGCAAAGCGTTTGAATATCAAAATAGTAGTCGGCAGTTTTATTTAGAAAGCGTTCTCTGTACATAGGCGGCCTTTCTCCAATTCACAAGCAAGATTCATGCGCTGTGCGCCCACGGGCGCGCAGCTCGTCGCAAGCGGGTTCGCTTTGAGCGCCGCTTGCAGCTCTGTTTCTCTGCAATCCATACGGTCACGCAGCGCTTGCAGCAGCTTCAAGCCCTTTTCGCTGTGTACAAGCACAAGCGAGGTGCCCTTGTTATCATCCAATTCCGGCATGACGCCTTCTACACCCCAAAAGTCCGCCATCGTCAGATCCGCCATGCGGTCTGTCGTTTTATAATGGCAGGCGAAGCAGGAACGCCGCAATGTATCATTGGCCATAAAGGCGTAGATATACGGATCGTCCATCGCGGTGCTGCAATATACGCTGCCGTTCTCGAATTCGTATTTCACATTGTACCCATGCCATCCGTTTTCCTTGCAGCGCAGGTTCACGCTTGTTAGCCTTGCGCCCGCCGCCGCTTCACGGTAGGCCAAATATTGCTTCCATGCCAGCGGGGAGGGCGTACCATAGCACACCACGTCCACGCAGGTCAAGTTTCCATACGCTTTGCCCAAGTATTGCAGCAAGCCCGCGATCTGGCAGGCTGTGCCGGAAAAGAGCACTTCGCGCCCCGTTTCCAGAAACGCCTTGGCGTCACGATACGCCGTGCCGATCCGGCTTTGGGTATATTTGGAGCCGCGGAAGCGCCAAAGCGCCTCTGCGCTTTCCGCATAGGCGTGCTTCACGCTGAAATCCTCGTCATAAATCGCGCCGAACACCACGCCGCCGTTCGCCACCGTGTTTTGTGATAGCAGCGAGAACACGCCGCCGGAGGAGCTTGCAAGGCGCGTCGCTTCATCCTTGTTGCGGCAGGCAAACGCGCGCGTTTTTTCCTTGGGCAGCGCCCTTTGGTACAGCGACGGGCAGGCTTCGCGGCAAAGGTCGCAGTGTATACAGCTTTCTTCATCGATATGGGGATACAAAAAGCCTTCGGCATCCGCCTGCATGGTGATGCAGCCGTTGGGACAGGCGTTAAAGCAGGCAGTGCAGCCCGTACACTGCGCCTTCTCCACAATGGCGCCCGGCTGCAGCCCCGCATCCTCCAAGCCCAGCGCTTCCCGAAGATATGCAATCGCGCGCGACCTTTCCGTGCGCAGCGTTTCATCCGCCTTTGTGAAATCGACGTCATAAACCTTCTCCTCACGGAACTGCGAAAAGCGCCGATCCATAAGCCCGTAGGTTTCAAGCAGGCTGTCGATGCGCGTCGATACGCGCTCATTGTGGGAGGTAAACACCACAAAGGGCTTGTGGAACAATATGGAAAAGGCGCAGTTATGGAAGGAATCCGTACAGACCAAAGCCGCGTCGTTCACATAATCCAAATATTCGGCAGGGCCGATCTCGTTTTTCATCGCAAGCGCGTTAAGATCGACGATCGCAAGACCCAGCTTCGCCGCAAGCGCTTGGATATATTTGATGTCGCCCTCTGCCCCCTGTATAACATAATTGACGGCCATATAAGGTTTCTTTGGCTTTCCCGCATGCGGTCTGGCAATGGAAAGCCACTTTTCCTTATCCAAAAGCAGGGACGGATCGGGCAGCACCGGCGCATCCAGCGCACAAAGGTTTTGCACGATCGCCGCACCGCTTTTTTCGCGTAATGAAATGCGGTTCATCCCAAGCAAACCTATGCTGTATTTCGCGCGAAGCTCCGCCGGTATCTCCGGCATGCCAAAGCTGGCAGCATAGGCCACGCGTTTGCCCTTGGGCGCAAACTGCAAAAAAAACAGGGGCAGCACACTGGTCACGGATGTGAAATGCGGCGCCCATACCTGATCGCTGCCCACGACGAAATAATCGTATTTCGCGTTGAACTTTGCCCAATTTTCATTATTCGTTATATCGTACTTGATTTCTTGTATGTGCTTTTCGCTGAAAGTCTGAAATTTGCGAATAGGCTGATACGCAGCATAGCGCTGATCGAACAGGCAATCCGCATCCAAGCCCAACGCCTTGATGGTCTCGCGCAAAGCATAGTTTTGCAGGCGGTTCCCAAAGTTGTTATAGCAATCCAGCGTAATGATCGCAACGCGTTTCTTCATGGTTTTCCCTCACTGTGCTTAATCAGGCAGGTAAAGTAAAAAACGGCTTTCGCCGCTTTTCATTTCTTTTCGTCCTCCGCGGCGGCGTTTTTCAAAAGCGCCGAAAGATTCATGCCGGAGGTGGCGGATACGCGGTTCTGCTCCCGCGTCTGGTCGAGCGTCTCGCCGCGGAGAATCTTGACCGTGCGCGGCGCATCCACGCCAAGGCGAACCTTATCGCCCGTCACGCCCAGAACCGTGACGCGGATCTCGCTGCCAAGGAGCAGGCTTTCCTCAACTTTTCGGGTCAATACAAGCATTATTTTTGATCCTCCGTCTCTGCCTTTTCCAGCTCCTGATAATAGGAAACGAGGCCGGCAAAGGCGGGATAGCGTATGGAATTGGGCTGATTGTACTCCATGATGATCTGGCGCGCCCTACGATTTTTGAGGTTGATAAGGATGGGCGCGGAGAGATTCACGGTCATTTGGCGGATATCCTCCGGGATCACCGTGACGCTGACCACCAGCACATCCTCCGACGCGGGATTGCCGATGCTGCCAAGCTCCGCATCGTCCACATCCAGCTCATAATCGGGCTTGATGAGGAAGGGATTGATAATGGGCAGGGATACCATGGGATCATCCACCGCCTGCAGCCACTGGATAGGCTCCGTGTTGTTGGACAAAATGATGGCAAAGCGGTGCAGCTCCTCAAAGCCTAGCAAGCCTTCCGTAAAGGTCAGAATGCTTTCGGGATCGATTTCCGTTCTGCCAAAGCGGCCGGTTTCAATCATCATAGCGCAAAACCTCATCTTTATATTAGTGTAATAGAAATGAAAAAGGGCGCAGTTCATGTAGATGTGCGCCCTCATACAAACCGAACTACTATATATTGTACTACAGTCACACTTCTTTGTCTATACGTTTTCCGTAGCCTTGTTTTTCAATGCTCTTGGCTTCCTGCTCGCCCACGCGGATGATCTCGCCGCTGATGAGGCGAATCTCCACCGAATGCGGCGTGACCTCGATGGACGGCCTGCCGCCGCCCTCCCAGTTCATTTCCAGTTCACCCATATCCCACTCGATCTCCATGGAGCCGGTGTCCCATTCTACCTCCGGCATCGTGCTGGGAACGTTCGCCACATCGATGATATTGGTGGGCTGATTGAGGATGCTGTTAAGCTGCACCTGCGCTACCACGCTGGGGCCGCCGCTGCCATACGCCTGATAGTTGGCCATGGCGTCCGCCTGCGCGTTGACCTTGGAAATGCCGTGCATCATGGCCATCTGCGCCCGGCGCATCATCTCCTGCCGCTGGGCATTGGGGGGGCGTCTGCCCACCTGCTCGCCCAAAAGCTGCTTGGAATTAGCGATCTTGAATTTGGGACGGGTGCGGTGCACCTTCATGCGGGGCGATGTGCGCTCCACCGTCAGCCGCATGGGCTGCCGGGTGATTTGCAGCTGCGCGCGCGTAGAATGAATATCCAATCTCGGTATTGCCATTGCGTTGCCCTCCGTGGCTTTACTGTGCTCTCGCGCGGCGATCCTTGCCGCACGCATCGTTGTAGGTTGCTTACTGTCGTGTTTGCTTCCTTGGTGTTTGCTTATATCGTGTTTGCTTTCGCCGTATTGCTCGCGCCCTGATGCAGCATCAGTTCAAAAAGTCAAGCAGCGTGGGCTGTATGACCTTGGCGCCCACACCAAGGCTCTGCTGATAGACGGCCTGCGCCATCTTCCACTGCATGATGGTCTCCGCCGAATCGATGTCCTCGATGCGGGAGACGATAGCGGTATAATCGATCTCGTCGCTGCCGTAGCGATCCTCCAGCTTGCTGATCTTGACCTCCGTGGCCGCGACCTTGACAAGACAGGTCGTGATATTTTGCTGTGCGTTTTGCAGATCGTCGATCTTATGGCTTAAATTCTCCGCCACATCCGCGTCCGATCCGTTTTCCATGAGCTTTATCACGTCGTTGATGATCTGGAACAGATTCTGTTCGCCAACGCCTACCACCTCAATGCCCGTCATGCTCGCGTCCAACCCCAGATCATAACCCGCCTGAAACTGAATCTGCTGCTGCTCCTCATTGAGAATCAACGCCTGATTGTCAGGGGTAGAGAAGGTGCGAAGGTCGATGCCGTTGTAGTCCATATCCACATCCGCGCCGCTTGCGGTGAATGCAAAGGTGGGCACGGTGGCGCTGGGCGTGGGTACGGCGGTGCTGACTGCCTTTGTGCCGTCATCCGCAATGGTCACATGGAAGCTGGCATTGGTAAAGGGAACGCCGTTTGTGGTGGCGGTCGGCTGCCCGTCAGCGCCGATGGTCACGCGCATCATGGGAGCGGTCGTGCTGAACGCTTTGTTCAGCTCCACAACGGAAAGGTTGCCGCCCACATCCTCCGTAATGCCGTAGCCGAGCGTCCCGATATCGGTAAGATCCAGTCCGTTATAGCGGATGGGGGTGGTGCTGCTCGCTTCATCCACCTTGGTAAAGGGCGGATTGTTGGTGTTGTAGCCCGAAAAGATATAGGTGCCGCCCACCGCCGTGTTCAATCCCTCCATGATGGTCTCCCGAAGGCCGATCATCATCTGAGCGATGTTCTCGCGGTCGCTGGGGTTATAGATATCCGTGGCCGCCTGCGTCACACCCTCCAGAACGCTCGTAAGATGGCTGCTGATCTGCTGCAGGCAGGTGTCCGCCGATTCCGTCCATGTTTTCGCATCCTTGATGTTATTCTGGAAGCGGCGAATATCCGAAAGGCGGGTGCGCGCCGTGAGCGAATCCAGCACCCCCACAGGGTCATCCGAAAGGCGCACGATCTTGCGGGTGGTCGCAAGCTGCTGCGTAAATTTGTCCATCTTCTGGAGGTTGTTCTGCATATTCCTCTGGAAGGAGTCCGTCATCATATTATTGGTAATCCGCATTGCCATATCGCTTCCTCCTTCTTATCTGCCGACCGTGCCCATCTTGTTGATGAGCGTATCCAACTCGTCGTCGATGGCCGTAAGGATACGCGCCGCCGCGTTGTACGCGTGGGTGTAGCGCACCATATCCGTCATTTCATCATCCAGCGACACGCCGGATACCGACTGGCGCTGCAGCGCCACCGCGTCCTGCCGGCTGGTCTGCGCCACGTTCATATTGATGTAGTGCTTCTCAGCCGTTGCAACGCTCGTAACAAGGGTCGTCAGGCTGCTGGCGAAGTTGTTGGGCAGACCCAGTTCGTCCTTGCGGTTGAAAAGGTCGATGATCTCGTTGATCTTGCTGTTGTTGCCCATGAGCTGGTTGACGTCGTCGTATTTTTCGTCGGGAGAAAGCACCTGCTCGCTAGAGCCCGCAATGAAGTGGGTGGAATCGAGCACGGCGTCCGACAGGGAAAAGTTGCGGGCATTGACCTGCGAATAGTCCGCATAGTTGCCGGATGCAAAGAAATCCACGCCCTGCACGGAAGGATAATACCATGTGCCGTCCGCAGCCTGCAAGGGCTGCACGCCGCGCTCCATGATGAACAAGCCGTCGGCATTGACGGCAGGCGTGCCGTCTGCGTTCATGCGGTGATACATGACATTCTCGCCGCCGGATAGGTTGTCGCTAAGCGTAAACGGGAGTGTATAGCCCGACGCGTGGATGGAGTTGACCTCCTGCGCGATCTTGCGAGCCAGCTCATTGAGCTGCTCCACCACATACGGGATGCCGACGTTATCCTCGTTATCCCCGTCGCGCATATCGAAATAGGCTTCCAGCTGCCCACCCTCCGGCTTGATCTGATCCTTGAGCAAAATGCTCGGCTTGCCAAACATATCCGCCCATGTGACGGTATACTGCCTGCCGATCACAGGCTCGTTGGAAAGCAGGTCGAGCTTATTGTCCGTGCCCATGGGGTTGACGACGATCTTGTTGCTTTCAGCACCGCCGACAAGCTCCCGCCCGCCGAGGGTAACGACCATCTGCCCCTTAAGATCCTCATAATATTCGATGCCGACCATGCCGCTCAGCTCGTCCAGCGCGTTGTTGCGCTTGTCCCGCAGGTCGTTCGCCTGCGCGCCGGTCATTTCGTAGCCGAATATCTGCTCGTTGAGCTCGGCGATGTAGGCGGCGGTATCGTTGATCTGGTCAACGACCGTGGAGATGTTGGTATTGATGTTGCTGTGCTGCTCGGCAAGCTTGCCGTAAACGTAGTTGAAGGATTCCGTAAGCTGTATGCCCGCCTCCACCAGCGTCGTACGGATGTCCTTGGAGGACACGTTCTTGGAGACGTTGTTGAGCGCGATGCCGAAATCCTCCAGCGCGTTATAGATGCTCGCGGAGGAATCCTTGTCCTCCAGCACGGAGTTGAATATCTGCTCTACGGAATAGAACTGCGTTTCGCAGGTATCCCAGTAGCTCGTTTGCGAATTTTCTTCCCGATAGGTTTTATCCAAAAACAGGTCGCGTATCTGCCCCACCTTCAGCGCTTCGGAGCCCTGACCGGTGGTGAAGCGATTGTCCAGCGCGTATTGGGTGACGGATTTGGCGACGACCTTGGCCGCCGTGTCCAGCCGCTGCCGCGTATAGCCCACCGTATCCACGTTGGAGACGTTATGGCCGGTGATATTCAATTCGCTTTGGGCCGTGTATAAGCCGGATCGCGCTACCTCCAGCCCGTAGAATGTTGATCGCATAACCGTTCCTTTCCGTGGTCGCAGGGTTTGTTTAAATCTCGCTGTCTAAAAACCGCGCGGCGCTGATATCGTTGGGCTCCAGCTCCGTGCCGTCCATGCTGTAGTAGGTGCCGGGGCCGCTGCCGGTATCCCTTGCCGCGTCCATCACGAACGCCGCAAGGCGCAGCTTGATCTCGAGAAGCCGCGCGTTGGTCTCGTTCTGCCGCCTAAGAAGCTGCAAACAGTCCAAAAGCTGTTCCGCAGCGCGGGTAAGCTGTACGGAAAGCTCCCCTTGACACTGGCTCGCCATGAAGGCTACCGTGACGTTTTCCGCCTGCATGCCCCACATCAAGGCAAGCTGGTTCACCATGCCCATGCGCTCGTTTTCCAGCTTGAAGGCTTGATCGGAGGCTTCCTCCTCCCGCTTGGTCACGTCGCTAAGGGCTTTCAGGTCGTCTCGCGTGAGGGCGTCGGTTTTTTCCCGCGCCAACGAAAGCAATTGCGTGTATACTTTTCCCAGCTCCAACAGCTGCGCGAGCACCTTCTCCATCATAGCGGTTTACAGACCCAGCAGCTTGGTGCTGACGTCCTCGGCGCTGACGTTGTATGTGCCCGCCTGCATGCGCGCGGCGATGTCAGAAACATGCGCTTCATACGCGCCGTCCGTCGTCTCCGCACCCTTGCGGGCGGCTGCCATGGCGTCGGAATAGATCTTGGCAAAGCCGGATATCTCCACCTTGTCCATACCCATGCTTGCAGGCTTTTGCGCCTGCGCGCGCTGCGTACGGCTGGTTTGATACTGCCCCACCACCGAGTATACCTCATTGATCTTCACTTGTGGTTCCTCCTTCTCCGCCCGGCCCCCGGCCGTTTGGATCGTCTTGTCTTATATTTTTAAATGATTGCAGCAGGCGTTGGCCTGTTTTAATTTCTTCTGTCGTCGTTGGTGTAAATGCGCGGACCCGCGGCTCTGCCGGACTGTATCGCCTCCCGCGCCCCCTTCATCTTGGAGCCCAGCCGTATCGCGCACTCGTCGCAAAACCGGCCTGAGGTGATCGCCCTGCCGCATTGCTCGCAGCGGATCAGCCCGCTTGCGTTTTTCATGGTAAGGCGCGCATCCCGCAAAAAGTGCATGATCATCCATTCCGGCGTTTCCGTCGCTTTTGCGACCTCCTCTACCGACTGGTCGGGATTGTCATAAAGATAATCGCGCACGACCTTGTACTTATAGTCCATCTCCTTGACGCATTCCGGACAGAAGGGCGTGCCTATGCTGTCAAACAGCGCGCCGCAGGTCTTGCATTTTTTAACCGCCATCTTTTTTGCTCCTTTCGGGGATGTTCATGCGTTTAGCCGCGGATCGTATTTGCCTGATGATCCATCTCATCCGCCGTGGTAAGGGCGCTTGACACCAGCGAGAACACACGCTGCGTGCGGATGAGCCTTGTCATTTCCTGCGCCAGATCCACGTTGGAGCCTTCGCGGTATCCTTGGATCACATGGGTATCCACGTCATCCTGCGGCGCGCCTGAATTTTCCGTTTGCCGGAATTTGTTCGCGCCCACCGCCTCGAGCCCCTTGCGGTTCATAAACTTCTTGATGTCCAGCTGCCCGGCCTGTGTAAAGGTCTGGGTGGGCGGCGTCACGGTATTATCGGTTCTCACGATGTAGACCCTGCCGTCCTTCGCCACCTGAATATCGCTCAGATTCGCCCCCGCCACATTGATCTTCTGGTTGTTCTTGCCCATGACATATGCGCCGTCGGAGGTGACCAGATAGCTTGCCTGCCCCTCCTCGGAAAGGGCGAAGGTGCCGTCGCGCGTGTAGCTAAGCTGCCCGTCGCTGTCCTGCACGGTAAAAAATCCGTCTCCCTGCAGCATAAAGTCCAGCGGATAACCCGAAGATGTCGGCGTACCCGCCGCAAAGCTGCGGGTGGTGGCGCCCAAGGTCGTGCCCACGCCGCGATTGAGGTTATCATCCTCCTGCGGCTGCACGGGACGTTGCAGCTCCTGAAACATCAGCGTCTTAAAATCCGCACGCGACGCCTTATAGCCCACGGTGCCGACGTTCGCCATATTATTGGCAATGGTGTCAAGGCGCTGTTGCAGGGTGTTCAGCCCGCTTCTTGCCGTATACCGCGATTGAATCATACGTTTTTCCTCTCAGGCGCGTTAGAAGCGCGCTATATCGTTGACCGCCGCGTCCAGCGTCTGGTCGATCATGCCCGCCACCGTCTGGCTGGTTTCATAGGCGCGGCTGGCGATGATCATGTTCACCATCTGGTTGGCGATGTTGACGTTGCTGCTCTCGATATACCCCTGCATGACGGTGCTATTTTCCGCGTCCCGCATGCCGGCGTCCTCGTAGACGTAAAACATGTTCCCGGCCTGCTCGCGCAGGTTATCCTCGTTGGTGAATTCCACCACGCGCAGCGTCGCCACCTCGTTGCCCGTCACCTCATCGTAAATCACGCCCCGCGGGGTAACGACGAAATGATCGCTTGTCAGCGTAATGTTGCCGTTCTGCCCTTGGACGGGATTGCCCATGGGATCGCGCAAAACGCCCCCTGCATCCAAGGTAAAGTTGCCGGCGCGCGTGTAACGGTCGCCAGCGGGCGTGTTGACCACAAAAAAGCCGTCGCCCACGATCGCCATGTCCGTCGTCAGTCCCGTTTCCTCCGGCGCGCCCTGTCCAAAGGAGATGTTGATCTCGTCGATATGCGTGCCGGTGCTTAGCGGCCCCACCTGTCGATCCTGCCGCAGCACCGCGGGATCGTTCTGCCTGTCCAGCAGCATATCCTCAAAGGTGCGCGAGAGCATAGATTCCTCACGAAAGCCGATGGTATCGGCATTGGTGAGGTTGTTGGTGATGACGTCCATCTTGTTTCGCTGGGTGAGCATGCCCGTGCCAGCGATGTATAACCCACGGATCATCGGCCAGTCCTTTCTGCTGCTGCGGCTGTTCCTACGTTTCCTCTACACTTCTTCTACACCCTTTATCGTCACAATAGGGAAATAGTTTAGGGTTCGCCGCTCTTTTTCTTGCTATTTCTTCACAAAAAAAGTCCGCGCGATCTCGTGTAAACGGAACCGTCCGGGCTTCTTTGGCTATATCTCTATATCCAGCAGCTTATCCTCCGCGTAGCCCACAGAGGGTATCTTGAGACCCAGCGCCTCCTCGGCTGCCTCCTGCTGCTTTTTCTTTTCCTTCTGCTCGCGGGCTTCCTGCTCGCGCTGCTTTTTTTCCGTTATGTGCTTCTCCTCCGCGTGCTCCGTTCCCGTTACGCCCACGGCCTGCTGCTCCGCACTCTGGCGCGCCATACGCGCCGCGTGCTCGCCGGCAAGCTCGCTTTTTGCCAGCTGCTCGCTTGCAAGAGGCGTATAATTCACAGGCCTGTGCGTCATGACCTGCAAATCCATTCCCTTCATCATAGAAACCGCCTCCTTTCCATCCGCGTGATCCTATTCCGCCCTTACTGCCGCTAACGCCTGAGCCGGGGCATGCGCGCAGGCTTTTGCTTGAAGCGGCAGCTTGTGAATTCGATCTCCTTTTCCAGCGCCCGGAACGTCGCATAGGATATCTCCGATTTCACGCCGAAGCGCAGGTTGCCTATGGCAATGGTAGCGCCCGGATACACCTTCATGAGCACATGCACAAGACCCTCCTTCGCACCGTCCACCTGCGCCTTGAGCCTTTCAAATTCTTCTTCCTTCTGTTCCTTGCTCTCGCTCGCGGCAAGCAGCTTTTTGACCATATCGATGCGTTCCTGCTTCACTTCCTCCGGCTGGTTGGCGGCAATGGGCCGTTTGACGATGGATTGCAGGCCGCCCATGATCTTGTTGAGCTTTTCGATCTGGTTTTTGAGCGTGGTCACCTTTTCCTTGATCGCGGGGGACACGCCCACCTCCAAAAAGGTCTTGCAGCCGCCCTGCGTGCCCACAAAGCGCGTGGCGATGTACCGGCACGCCGTCATGCTGCCGCCGATGATGGTGCCGCGGCCGTTGAGCGCCTCTACCGCGCCGTCGCAGGTCACGTTGCAGTTCAATATGCTCTCGGACACCACCATATCCCTCGCATAAACGGTAGCATACTCCATAAAGCGGGCATATACGCTGCCGCCCGCCCGAATATTGCCCTTGCCTGCGCCCTGTATGCCGCCGTAGGCCAGCACGTCGGCGCCCGCATCCAAAATGGCGGCCTCCACGGTACCCGTGACCTCGATAGAGCCCGTAGCCTTCACGATATAGCCGCTTTCCACGCTGCCCCGCACCACCACGTCACCGTCAAAGGCCACATTGCCCACGGAAAGATCCACATTGCCATCCACCACATAGGTGTTGGACACCTCCACCTTGTCCTTGACGATATAGACGCGCCCGTTCGCCATGGAATACAGCTTGAGCTTGTCCTCGGACACATAGGTGTTTTTGCCGGTCGGCAGGTTATAGAGCATGCCGGATTCGCCCGGTATCATGATGCCCAGCACCGTATAGCCCGGCGTGCCGGGCTTGGGCAGCACCTTGGTGACAAGAAGCTGATCCTTGGTTACGGATTCAAACAGATCCAGCTCCTTGAAGTCCACCTTGGATTCGTCATCCTCATCCAGCGTGTGCGCCCGGTATTCGCTGTTTTTGAAGCGCTTTTCAAAATGATAAATCAACTGCCCGTCCGCGCCCGTCACGGGAGGCAGGCCTTCCGCGACAAGGATGCGCTGGTCGTATTTATGGTTTTCCAGCGCGTCCGCCACAGCCTCCTTTTTCAGCCCGTAGCCGATATGGTACATGCCCTGTATATCCTGCATGACCCGCTGAAACGTAAGCTGCCGTCCCTTGTTGGGCTCGGGCGAGGTCAGCACCATATAGGCCGTCATTTGATTGTCCTCGATGCTCACGCTGAAGGATTCGTCATAGATGAATTCGCGCTGCTCGGGCGCTATGCGGATCAGCTCGTCCCGCTTTGCAAAAAGGTTGTTGGCGATGACGGAGGTATCCATCGTATAGATGCGCTTGCGGGAAAGGTGCGTAAGCAGCGCTCGCTGCTCCGCCTCGCTGGGGGGCGCTACAAGCTTGACGGTGATGAACACGCCGTCCGGCTTATAGGATAGCAGAAATGCATTCTTGGGCGCATTGGGCGATTGTTCCACCTCCTTGGGATCAAAAAGGAGTTGGCTGAACCTGACGTACCCTTTTTCCAGTACGCCTTCCGTTTCCCTTTGCTGCGCGCCGCCGGTCTTTTTTTCTTCTGCTTCCATCGTAGCCTCCGATCCTCTCTGTGTGGCGCAGGCGCTTCACACGCGCCGTTGTTTTACTTGGTTGGTTCCAGATATCCCCGTATGCCCTTTTTGATCTTCTCCAGCGCCCTTGCGTGAATCTGGGATACGCGGGCGGGCGTGACGCGCAAAAGCGCCGCGATGTCCTTGAGCATGAGCTCCTCGTAATAGTAGAGGGTAATGATCTGTTTTTCCTTTTCTGGCAGGTCGTTGATGATATTGGCGATGCTCTTTTTGAGCTCCTGCTTTTCCAGCGCCTTGTCCGGGTGCGCGCTCGCGTCGCCGCCGGGCATGGCGTCAAGATAGGTGTCGCCGCCGTCCACGGTGCTGCTGATGAGCGTCTCAAAATGCAGGACGTTGAACATGTACGCCTTTTCGGACGCGGCGCGCACCTGCCGCACATCCAGCCCCAAATACTCCGCCACATCCTCGTCCGTGGCCTCAAGGCCGCTCGCCTCCATCTGCTCGTAAGCCTTGTCGATCTGCTTGATGCGGCTTCGCAAACTCGCGGGCGCCCAGTCCTGCCTGCGCATGCTGTCGATGATCTCGCCCTTGATGCGCTTGACGGCATAGGTCTCGAATTTCACGTTTCGCTCCGGCGCATATTTATCCACCGCGTCGATGAGCCCCAGCACGCCGTACCCTACAAGATCCTCATAGCTCGTGCCCGCCGTGTACATGGGGACGATCCTGGAAACGATCCTGTTGACCAGCGGCACATAATGCACCACCAGCCTGTTCTTGTTCTCCGTCGTGCGGCTTTTCTGGAAAGCTGCCCAAAGCGCTTCCGCCTGCGCGTCGGCCTCTGCCGGAAGCGGCGCTTTTTGCAGCGCGCCCGGATCGGCGGCGAAGGCTTTATAGGCATTTTTCCATTTTTCTTCTCTACTGTTGTTCATTCTTCCTCAATACCTTGTCGATATACTGGTGCAGTCCGCCGCGGAAGCTGCGCTTGGTGATATTGGCGTAGTTCATGGCAAGGTCGCGTATGTCCTTGGACGCCTTGCTGTTTGCATTGCTGATGGCGATAGGCGCCTGCGCCTTGATGGATTTGACCATGTTCTTGTCGTAGGAGACATAGCCCAGATACCCAAGCTCGCAGGCAAGGTATTTGGACACCACGTTTTTAAAGGTGTGCGCCACCGTCACCGCCTCGATGAGCGAATCCACGCGGTTCATCACAAACCGTATGGGCGGCGGCGTCTTAAGCCCCTGTATGCTCTTGACCAGCACGAACGCGTCCGTCACGGCGGTCGGCTCCGGCGTCATGACGATGAGCGCCTCGTCGCAAAACGAAGTGATGTAGAGCACCTGCGGGTTCACGCCCGCGCCGCAGTCGAAGATCACATAGTCGTAGGCTTCGTCCATGTGGATGGCCTGCTTGAGTATGGTACGCATCTGCCGCTTGTTGATGGACAAAAGCTCCTTGGCGCCCGCGCCCCCCGCGATATAGAACACGCCGCCGTAGCCGCGGCAGACGACCTCGCTCAACGTCTTTTCCCCGCGCAATACATGCGAGAGGTTGAATTCGGGCTTTGTGCCGTACATCACATCGAGATTGGATAGGCCAAAGTCCGCATCCAGCACCAGCACCCTTTTGCCGGCGAGCGCGAGCGAGATGGAAAAGTTCACGGAAAAGCAGCTCTTGCCCGTGCCGCCCTTGCCGCTGACGATCGCAATGGTAACGGCATGGTGCGCGGGCTCCTTTGCCGCGTCCGTCCGCCCCTTATTCTCACTTTCGGCCAACTGCCGGAGTTTTTCAGCTTGATCGCTCATCTTGATATCCTCAGCAGCATGTCGATCACCACATCAAGATCGGCGCGGCGGATATCCTCCGGCACGTTCTGTCCGATGGTAAAGTAGGCAAGCGGCTGTTTATTATAATAACACAATGTAATGGCATTGCCATAGGAACCCGCTTCGTCCACCTTGGTGATGATGTTTTTGTATTTCTTCGCAAAACTGTAGTTCTGCGCGATCTGCTTGCAGATGCGAGCCGATGTGGTGCTGGAGGTGACCAGATAGATCTCATGGAGCACGCCCAGATTGATCATGCCCGAAAGCTCCTCCTGATACTTTTTGTCCATGGAGGCGCGGCCGCCCGTGTCCACGAAGATATAGCGGCAGTCGCTAAAGGTTTCGATGGCTTGCCGCAGCTCCTCCGTATTGTGGATGGTGCAAAAGGACGCGCCCAGAATATTCGCGTAAGTCTCCAACTGCTCCTGCGCGCCCACGCGGAACACGTCCGCGTTGATGATGCCCACCTTGGCATGGCGGTTAAAGGTGCATTCCGCGGCAAGCTTGGCAACCGTGGTGGTCTTGCCTACGCCCGTGGGACCCATGAGCATGATGACGCGCGTGCCCTTGGGGCTGCTTTGCAAATATTTGGGTCTTCCCAAAAGCTCCCGTATGGCAAGGCGCATCGCGGCTCCCGCCGAAAGCTTTTCATCCTTTGCCATGCGCGCTTCGGCGCGGGAGACGAGCTCCCCGACGGCCGCCGCGTCCACATCCTGCTCCAGCAGCCGAAGCCGCATCGCTTCCATGCTGGGGTTGGCGTCCTCTACGAACGCCTCCTGCTCGGCTTCCTCCTCCGCCTCTGCCTGACTCATTTTGCGCATGTCCGCCGCAAGCGCCTTGAGCATTTCCTCCATGGTGGAAAGCCTTGCGTCCATCTCCGGCGACGCCGCCTTTTCCGGGGCGGGCGCGGGCGCAACGGGCTTTTCAGGCGCTTTTTCCGTCGCCTTTTCCTTCTTTTTTGCGGGCGGGGGCTCCGGCATGGGCGCAGGCTCGATTTCCGTCTCCGGCTCGTCCTGCGAAAGGATCACGGGATACGCGGGCGGCAGGGGTTCGGGTATATCCTGCACGGTGTTTGAGGCCATGGTCTGCACGATTTGGTAGGCGCTTACCCGGCTTTGCGCGATCGCTTCATCCGGCGTGGCGCGCAATTTGTTGGCACGGCGCGCCTCCTTGGGGTTGGTGGAGCCGACCAGCAGCAGCTTTGCAAGCTCCAGCTCCTCCTCGGTAAGCTGTTTGGGTTCTTCTATCGCGGCTTCCGCCTGCACGGGCGCCGCTTCCGGCGCTGCAGGCGCGCTTGCCTCGGCCTTTTGCGCGCTCGCCGCGGCGGGTGTGTCGGCCTTGGGGGTCACCGTGCGACCCATGAGGGGCACCGGCGGCTGCACGGGCTTGGGTGGATACGGCTTCCACGCGCTGCCCTTTCCCTTCTCCTGCGGCAGATCGTCCGGGTCGTAGCTCACAACGATCTCGTACACGGGCTTGGTGAACCAGCCCTTGATCCCGGGCTGCCGCGTTTTGCGGCTCCGCACGATGGCGGCGTCGGCGCCCAGCTCATTCTTGATCTGATCCAAGGCTGTGGACAGCTCTTTGGAATAGTACGTTTTCGTCTTCATCATCTAAGTGTGACAACTCCTTCGGATTTCACCTGTACGTCGGGACTGATCTCGTTATAGGAAAGCACCACGAAATCGGGGGCGATCTGCTCGGTCAGCTTCTTGAACTGCCTGCGGATGAGCGGCGACGTGAGCACGATGGGCGTAAGACCCATGTTGGTGATGCGCTCCAGCGCGTTTCTAAGGCTCAGGTAGATGGCCTGCAGCTCGTTCTGCTCCAGCGCCACATAGGTGCCCTGATCCGTACGGCGCATGCGTTCCACCATCAGCTGTTCGACGGACGCGTCCACCGTGATGACGCGCGCCTTGCCGTCGGGGATAAAGCGTTTGGATATCGCCCTTCCCATCGCCTGACGGACATATTCCACCAGCGTTTCCGTATCCCGCGTCACGGCGCTGTAATCGCTGAGCGTTTCGAGTATCGTGCCCAGATCGCGTATGGACACGCCCTCCCGAAGCAGCGACGCGAGCACCTTTTGCAGCTCGCCCAGCGAGAATAGCTTGGGCACGACCTCGTCTACGAGCGCAGGCTGCTGCGTCTTGAGGTTGTCCACGAGTATCTGCACCTGCTGGCGGGTCAAAAGCTCCGCGCTGTGCCGCTTGATCACGTCCGTAAGATGCGTGGCGATCACGGAGGGCGGATCGATGGTGGTGTAGCCCAAAAGCTCCGCGCGTTCCCGGTTGGCGGCCGTGATCCAGAGGGCGGGCAGGCCGAAGGTGGGCTCCACGGTGGGTATGCCGTCGATTTTGCCCATGACTTCGCCCGTGGACAGCGCCAGAAAATGATCCATCTTGACCTCGCCGGACGCCACCTCGATACCCTTGATCTTGATGACATACTGGCTGGAGCTGATCTGGATATTGTCCCGCAATCGTATGACGGGTACGATGATGCCCAAATCCATCACGAGCTGCCTGCGTATCATGACCACACGCTCCAAAAGATCCCCGCCCTGCGACGCGTCCACCAGCGGCAATAGGCCATATCCAAGCTCCACGCCGATCAGATCGACCTGCAAAAGTGTCGTGACCTTCTCGGGCTTTAGCATCTCCTTGGCGGCTTCCTCCTGCACATCCTTCGGCGCCTCCTCCACAAGCGCAGCCTTTTTTTGCGCCCGCAGCAGCAGATATCCCAGCCCCCCCATCAGCAGCGCGAGAAGGAGGACGGGAATGGTGGGCATGCCGGGGATGATCGCAAAAAAGACCATCATGCCGCCCAGGATCAGGAACAAAACGGGCTGTGCCCCGAACTGCGCCGCAAGATCGCGGCCCAGGTTGTTTTCAGACGTTGCGCGGGTGACGATGATGCCCATGGAGGTGGACACGAGCAAGGCCGGTATCTGGCTGCACAGGCCGTCGCCCACGGTGGCGATGAGATAGGTGTTGACCACCTCGTCCGTGGTCATGCCGGAATCCCCCACAAGGCCGATGATAAGCCCGCCCACGATGTTGACGATGGTGATGAGGATGCCGATGATGGCGTCGCCCTTGACGAACTTGCTGGAACCGTCCATAGCGCCGTAAAAATCCGCTTCGCGCTGTATCTTGCTGCGCCGCTCCTTGGCCTGCTGTTCATCGATCAAGCCGGAGTTCAGATCCGCGTCGATGGCCATTTGCTTGCCGGGCATGGCGTCCAGCGTAAACCTTGCGGCGACCTCCGCCACGCGCTCCGCGCCCTTGGTGATGACGACGAACTGCACCATGATGATGATAACGAAGATGATGAGACCCACGACGAGATTGTCGCCTATGATGAAGTTCGCAAACGTCCGTATCACGCTGCCCGCGTCGCCGTTGTTGCCAAGGATCAGGGTGGTGGTGCGGATGTTGAGCGCCAGACGGAAGATGGTCAGCAGCAGCAGCACTGTGGGAAAGGCGGCAAACTGCAAGGGCTCCGTGATGTAGATGGTCATAAGGAGCACCATCAGGGATACCGCGATGTTGAGTATGAGCATGATATCCATCACGGCGGGCGGCACGGGGATGATGATCAGCATCACGACCGAAAGGATCGCAACAGCTATGAGCACGTCTTGCGGCTTGAACTTCATTCCCTGCTCCCATTGTCCTCAAAGGACGGTTATTTCCCCTGCCTGCTCTTAAACACCCGCGCGAGTATCTCAGCCACGGCCTGATACAGCTCCAGCGGGATCGCGTCGCCCACCTCGCACATGGCGTAAAGGCTGCGGGCGACCTCCTTGTTCTCTACGATCTCGACGTCGTTCTCCTTGGCGATCTGTTTGATGCGCTGCGCCAGATAATCCTGTCCCTTTGCGATCACCATGGGCGCGTCGGAGACCTCCGCGTCATACTTGAGCGCCACGGCAAAGTGCGTGGGGTTGGTGATGACCACATCCGCCTGCGGGATCGCCTCCATGGTGCGCATGGCCGCCATCTGCCGCTGTTTTTGCCGTATCCGTCCCTTGATCTGCGGGTCGCCCTCGGTCTGCTTGTACTCTACCTTGACCTCGTACTTGGTCATGCGCAGATCCTTTTCGTACTTGAACCACTGATAGAGAAAATCGAATATGGCGATGATGAGCAGCGCAAGCCCGATCTTGAAGCCCGCGTTGCGTATGGCGAGCGCGGTGGCGCCGATGGCGGCGTTGATGTTGTTGCCCGCCATCATGGAAAAGCTTGGCGCCGCCTTGATGACCTCGTCGTAGGCGACCACGCCGATCACGATCACCTTTACGATGGTTTTGGCCATCTCAAAAAGGGTGCGTGTGGAGAACATGCGCTTGATGCCCTCCATGGGATTCAAGCGGCTGAACTTGGGCGTGAGCGCCTTGGAGGAAAACAGGAAGCCGATCTGCACGACGTTTACGCAGATGGCCGCCGCAAAGGCTATGAGCAGCAGCGGCAGCACGATGCGCGCAAACTCGATGCTGCTAAGCTGCATAAGCCGGGGGATATCCGCCGCCAGCAGCAGCTCGCTTTGCTGCCAACCCAGCGTCAGCCCCGTGTGCACAAGCGACTGCATATTGCCCCACATGCCCGGTCCCAGCAAGGATAATGCGCCAAACATAATGAGCAGCATGAGCGCCGAAACCAGCTCCTGACTTTTGCGAACCTGCCCCTTTTCCCGCGCCTCACGGCGCTTTTTAGGCGTTGCCGGTTCTGTGCGTTCGCCGCCGGGTCCCTCATTGCTCGCCATATCCCATCATACCCCCGCCATCGTGGATAACAGCCCGCTCAGGCTTGCGTACATCTCATCGAAGATCACCGCGGAAAACTCCACATACACGGGCAGGATCAGCAGCAATACCACAAAGCCCATGGCGACCTTGAGCGGCATACCCACCACAAAAACGTTCATCTGCGGCACGGTATGGATGATCATGCCCATGATGGCCTCCGTCATAAGGCCGGATGCGAGTATGGGCAGCGCCATGCGCACCGCCAGAATGAACATATCCGTGAACATGTCCACAAACGCCAAGGCCGTATCCGCCGTCACCGTAACGCCGCCCACGGGTATCTTTACGATGGTCAGATACAGAATGCTGATGAGCTTTCGATCGCCGCCCACCGCAAAAAACACGAGGATCATGACAACGTTGAGCAGATTGCCCATAAGCGGCACCTGCGCGTTGGTCTGCGGGTCGTAGACGTTGGCCATGCCCAAGCCGATCTGCATATCGATCAGCTGTCCGGCCGAATGGGAAACGCTGAAGAACAGCGTCAGCACGAAGCCGATCACAGCGCCTATGAGGATCTCCTTGACGCATAATAGCGCGTAGGTGAGCAGCGTGTCGTACGCCGGCTGCACCGCAGCGGGGACGCTGGTGAAGAAAAAGTACGTCAGCGCCAGCGCAAAGGCGATGCGCGCCAGTGCGGGAATATTGCGCCGTCCATAGATGGGGTTTGTCCAGACGATGCCCGCCACCCGCAAAAACAGAAGCAATATGTAGTCGAGCGCGACGGTTTGCAGTTCCCTAAGCGCCGCCACTAGAAGATCAGCTGGGTCACATACCCATACATGCGCGTAAAGAAGCCCGCAAGCTCGGAAACGATGTAGCCGCTGGTGAACAGCAGCATCAAAAACACGCCTATGATCTTAGGCACAAAGGCGAGCGTCTGCTCGTTGACCTGCGTCGCCGCCTGTATGATGGAAACGATGATACCGATCACCATGGCCGCAAGCAGCAGGGGAAGCGAGCATTTGAGCACCGTCATAACGGCGTCCCGCATCACGGTGATGATAAGTTCCTGCGTCATCTTTCAACCTCCCGAAGCATGCTTGTGTACTGCGTCCGCCGGCCGCCCCTCCTCGGGGCTTACTTAGCCGAAGCTCGAAAGCAGGGTTTGTACGGTAAGGCTCCACCCGTCCGCCACCACGAAAAGCAGCACCTTGAAGGGCAGCGATATGGTGATGGGCGGCAGCATCATCATGCCCATGGACATAAGCGTGCTCGACACGATCATGTCGATGACGATGAAGGGGATGTAGATGAAAAAGCCGATCTCGAACGCGCGGCGGAATTCGCTCGTCAAAAACGCGGGTATGACGATCTTCATAGGCGAATCCATGACGTCCTCGGGTATCTCCTCCCCCGTGAAGCGGAAAAACATGCCAAGGTCGTCCGCGCGGGTCTGCCGGAGCATGAATTCCCGAAGGGGACCCGAGCCGCGCTCCACCGCTTCCTCCAGATCGATCTGCTCCAGCACATAGGGAATGTACGCGTCGGTCTTGATCTCCTCGATCACGGGCGACATCACGAACAGCGTCAGGATCAGCGCAAAGCCGATCAATACCTGATTGGGCGGCATCTGCTGCAGCCCCAGCGCGTTTCGCGTAAAGCCCAGCACCATGATGATGCGCACGAAGCAGGTGAGCATGATGAGCAGCGACGGCGCTATGGACAAAAGCGTGAGCAGCACGATGATGCGCACGCTCGCCGAGCGGCTGCCCAACAGGTCGGTCAGCTGGCCGATTATGCTGGGATCCTCCTCCGTCTCCGCGCGCTCGCCGTCCAGGAATTCCTCGTCGGTGAGCTCGTCCTCCGGATCCGTAATGCCCTCTGTTGCCGAGGGCATCTCCTCGTCCGCCGTTTGCGCCTGATTCGCAAGCGCCGCGTCGATATCCGCCTGCGATACGCAGCCGATGGCGCTCACCGTCAAAAGCAGGATGAGCTGCGCCATGCAAAGCACGCGCATCATGCGCCCGTGTTTTCGGTTTCGCCTGGGGGGGCTATTCCGCTTCATGCTTCCCCCGATCCCGCCACGCGTCCAGCATGTCCTTGAACACGCCGGGGGCTGGCGCTTCCGCCTGCGCGACCACATCCTCGGGCAACGCGCCCAGCTTTTCAAGCAGCGTCACCTGCTCGCCCATGCCGATCAGATAATAGTCCTCGCCGACCTTGATCAAAAGCACGCTATGCTCCTTATCCACGGCCAGCCTGTCGATGAGGGTAATATATGCCCCTGGCCGGAACGCGTTTTTACCGCCCCCCAGCAGCACGCCCCGCTGCGCCATGCGCGCAAACAGGCGCGTCGCGTAATAGGCGCCCACGAGTATGAGCACGAGATAGAGGATCATGAGCAGGATATCTCCCGTCATGCTCCCGCCGGCCGCCGTATTGATCTGGGGCACCGTTGGCGTTCGCATCGATTGCCTTACCTCTTAGACCTGCATACGCATGATCTCGTTATAGGCGTCCAGCGCCTTGTCGCGTATCTGCACCACGAGGCTGACGGAAAGCTCCGCCTCCGTCGCCGCGATCATGGGGTCGTGCAGGTTGCTGGATTCGCCCATCAGCAGCGCGTCGTTATACGCGATGGAGGTCTCGCCCGTGTCCGTCATCTCGTCGAGCGCCGTGCTCAAAAAATCCTGAAAGGACACGCCGCTGCTTTCCGCGCTGGTCTTTCCCGCGGCGGAAAGGCCGTTGATGACGTTGGATACCGCCTGTACGGAAGAAATATCCGGCATTTACCAGTCCTCCTCTTTCTTAAATCTCCAATGCCTTGAGCGCCATGCTCTTGAAGGCGTTCACGGCGGTGATGTTGGCTTCGTAGGAACGCGTGGCCGCCATCATGTCGATCATCTCCACGGCAAGATCGACGTTGGGGTGTTCCACATAGCCCTCCTCGTTCGCGTCGGGGTGTTCGGGATTATAATCCAGCTTGAAGGGCGAGGTATCCTCCCTGATCTCCGCCACCTTCACGCCGCTGTCCGAGGATACGCCCAGCGCGCGCTCCATAAAGGAGCCAAAGTTGTTCTGCTTGTTCTCCTGCATCACGGTATAGCGCCTGCGATACGCCCCGCCCTCCGCCGTGCGGGTGGTATCCACATTGGCAAGGTTCTCCGCGATCACGTCCATGCGCAGCCGCTGCGCCGTCAGCGCCGACGCGCTGATATCCAGTCCCTTGAGAAAGCTCATGCTTATACGCCTCCCTTAATGGCGGTGGAAAGCTGTGAAAATTCGCTCGAAACCTTTTTCTGGAGCGTTTGGTAATAGATCACGTTGCTTGCCAGATCCGTCATTTCCTTTTCGATGTCCACATTGTTCCCGTCCATGCGCATGGTCGTGGCCTCATCCTCGGTCACGGTAATGCGCGGCGTCCTGTCCGCGCCTATATCCATATGCTTGTCCCGCGTGCGTTTGAGCGCAAATCCGTCCTCCGCCTCCAGCGCGGCCTTGTAATGCTCCTCAAACGCCACGGTCGACCGGTTAAAGCCCGGCGTGTCGTTGTTTGCGATGTTGTTCATGATGACTTCGTTGCGTTTCCACGCGGCATCCATGCCTCTGGACAGCTTCTCTACCTCACCGAACATATCGAACGGCATAGGATCCACCTCCTCCAATCAGCATTCTGCATACCGTTGCTTTTTCCGGCTGCGGCGCATGCAAGGCGTCCCGCCTTCCATGGCTTTTCTTGCAAATGCACAGCAATCGCCAGTTTTGGCATGGTATTATTATGTTGAGTATAGCATTTTATCGCAAAAAGCGTCAACCTTCCCCTGTCCACGCGGTTTTGCCCGCCCGGATATTTTTCGGCATTTTTTGGCGTCTCACCTATTCCTCCCCTCGCGTTCCCCCGTCCGCATCCTTCCTGTTTTTGCCTGTTTTACACGGTTTTAACGCTGTATGGCGCTCCTTTTTTCTCCTTTTCCCCGCGCAAAAAAGCACAAAAGTTAACCTTTCTCCGCATTTCTTAAAAATTATTTAGAATTATGCGTTGATTCCCAGTGCCGATTCGCCGATATTTTTGGTATGATATAGATGTCTATAGGTATATCTGTCGATCACCCGTAGATATTGCACATCTGTTTGGATAATTCGTTATGCAAGCCGTCCGCACGGGGCGGCGGAAGGGATGACAGCTGACTATGAAACGCAATCTCATTTCGGGCGATACGGCGGATTTCCCCTCGCTCACCTTTCGCGTGGGCGGCCATTTTTGTTCGATCTCGGCACGGCATGTCTCCGGCATCATGCTCATGCCCGACGTCGTGACCCCTATCCCGCAGGTACCCGCCTACTGTCTTGGCATGGTGGATATACGGGGCTATGTGGTGCCTTTGGTCGATCTGCGCACCCTTTTCGGCCTGCCCACGCTGGACAGCCAATATACGGATTTTTGCGCCATGATCGATTCCTATAAGGCGGATCATGAAAAGTGGGTCAATACCCTGCGGGAATGCATCGTGACCAAAGCCCCCTTCCCCCTCTCCGCCGATGCGCACGGCTGCAGGCTGGGCAAATGGTTCGACACCTACGCGCCCGCCAATCAATCCGTTGCCAGCCAGCTTAAAAAGCTGGAGGAGCCGCACGAAAGATTCCATGAGAGCGCCGCGCTTTATGAAAAATATCTGGCCGATCCCAACGGCGACGTCACGCTTGCACGCGTCAAGACCTTCTTCGATCGTTCCGCTACCCTCTATAAGCCCGAAATACTCAAGATTTTGGAGGACACCAAGGAGTCCTTCCTGCGGGAATATCAGTCCATCCTCATCATACTGGAGCAGGACGGCGAAACGACGTTGAGCTTCATCGTGGATTCCGTGGACGCCGTAGAGACCATCACGCGCGTGCCGCAGGCGCAGGAAGGCGGCTTCTGGCAAAACAGCCAGTTCGTCATCGGCATCGGCCGGGGCGAACGCAATACCTCCAACATCCTGATGCTGGACGACGCCGCGCTGGCGGCGCTGGCAGAGCATATCACACTCTAAAGCCGAAAGGTACACGCATGGCCAAGAAATATTACGCCAAGAACAAGCGCAAAGCGCCGCCCGCTCCCCCGCCGGCTGATCTGGTTTTCGCGCTGGACATCGGCACCCGCTCCGTCGTGGGCATTCTGGCACGCCAGGAGGAGGATGCTTTTCACATCCTCGACTACGAGCAGATGGAGCATCCCAGCCGCGCCATGACGGACGGGCAGGTAGAGGACATCAAGGCGGTGGGCGCGCTCATAGGCAAGGTCAAGCACCGTTTGGAGGAACGCAATCGCGTTACGCTAAGCAACGTGGCTGTCGCCGCAGCCGGCCGCGCGCTCAAAACCGTGCGCACGCGTCTGGATCGCGCCGTGCCGGACGAAAGCGCCATCGACGCGGATTTCGTGCTGGGCATGGAAAGCGAAGCCATTGAGCAGGCGCAGCAATCCATCCAAAACAGCGACGCGCCGCTTTCCATGCGCTTCTATTTCGTAGGCTACAGCATCGTTCAATACGCGATGGACGGCCACAGCGTCGCCTCCCTCGTCGGCCATACCTGCACCAACGCCGCCGTGGAGCTGATCGCGGCATTTTTGCCCTACAGCGTCATCGAAAGCCTTTACGCCGCCGTGGAGACCTGCGCGCTTACGGTCACAAGCCTTACGCTGGAGCCCATCGCGGCCATGAACCTTCTCATCCCGCCCGAGCTTCGGCTTTTGAATTTGGCGCTGGTGGATATAGGCGCAGGCACCTCGGACGTGGCGGTCTGCCGCGACGGCGCGGTGTTCGCCTACGATATGGCGACGGTCGCGGGCGATGAGATCACCGAAGCCGTCATCCGCGCGTGCTTAGTCAACTTTGAGACGGCGGAGCGCATCAAGCGCGCGCTGTGCACGAGCGACGAGAGCGTTTCCTACGACGACGTGCTGGGTCTTGCGTGCACGCGCCCGCGCACGGAGATCCTGTCCGCCATAGACGATTCCATCGATTCCCTTGCCAAGATCATTGCCGAGCGCATTCTCGCCTGCAACGGCGATGTGCCCGCCGCCGTGTTCCTCGTGGGCGGCGGCAGCCAGATACCCGGCCTTGGCAAAAAGCTTTCGGCGCATCTGGGCTTGGACGAATCCAAGATATCGGCGGGCGTTTCCCGCACCCTGCGCGGCGTCAAAACCGAATTTCCCGCCCTTTCCAGCCCCGAATACATCACCCCCATCGGCATCGGCATGACCTCCATGCACCAGCAATCTTTCCAATTTTGGGGCGTAACAGTGAATGGAAAGCCGTTAAAGCTACTTATTTCCCGGGAAATGCGCATGATCGACATGCTTCTTATGGCGGGCTTCCAAACCTCGCAGATACTGGGTCGCGCCGGGCGCAGCCTCACCTATACCCTCAACGGCGAGACCTTTACCCGCAAAGGGGGGCTGCCCGAGCATGCCCGCCTCACGGTCAACGAAGCGGAGGCAAACGTCGATACGCTTGTTTATCCCGGCGACGCCATCACCTTTATCCCCGCCGTCCACGGCGAGGATGCGGCGGCAACGCTGCATGAGGTCGCGGGCGTACCGCTGCAAGCCGCGGGTCGCGTGACCCTGTGCGGCGGCGTCCACCGCATCGGCGTATGGGCGGACGTCAACGGCACGCCGCAGGATAGCGACATTCCCCTGCGGCAAGGCGATGCTGTGACCATCCACGCCATTTACACCCTCAAGGAGCTTTGCGACGCGTGCCAGATGGATATGGAGGTTGCGGAGCTGATCGCCGACGGCGTGCCGCTCGCGCCCTCCACCGTGCTGCGCGACGGCATGGTGATCACGCTGCCCGCCCGGCAAAGCCCCGCCGCGCCCGTTTTACCCGAAGCCTCTGCTTTACCCGTGGCCGCGCCGGCGCAGGCGCCGGACATTCCCCCCGCGCCTGCCGCAGCCAAGCCGGAGCCTATAACCGAACCAATACCCGAACCCGCGCCCGAACCCGTTTTCATCGCGCCGCAGCCCGCGCCGGAGCCTGTCGGGCAGGAGCCCGAACCCGCTTCCATCGAGCCGCCACCCAAACCCGTTCTCGCGCTCACGCTCAACGGCGAAACGGTGGAGCTGCCGCTGGATGGCGCGCACTCCCACTATTATGTAATGAACCTGTTGGGTCGCTGCGGGCTGGATCTCAAAAAGCCGCAGGGCGCCATCCGCATCAAGGTGAACGGCAGCGACGCGGCGTTTTCCCAAATGCTGCACCAAAATGACATCGTGGAGATCGGCTGGGCCTGACCCCGCCAGTAAAGGAATCCCATGCAAGGCAACGTACTGATCGCGGACGATGATCCCAAGGTTGTCGAAGAACTATCGCTGTATCTTGAAAACAGCGGTATGCGCGTGTTCCCCGCAGAAAACGGCCTCACGGCGCTTTCTACCCTCCAGCGAAACAGCATCCAGCTCATGCTGTTGGACGTCATGCTGCCGGACATGAGCGGGTATGAGCTGCTCAAGCGCATACGAAGCGAAAGCCCCGTCCCCATCATATTGCTTTCGGCCAAGGGGCAGGACAGCGACAGAATACTGGGGCTGGATCTGGGCGCTGACGATTACATCGTCAAGCCCTTTAACCCCTTGGAGGTAGCCGCCCGCGCGCGCGCACAGCTTCGCCGGTATCTAACGCTCGCGCCCGTCCCCAAGGAACAGGTGCTCACGGCCGGAGAGCTGCGGCTCGACCCCGCCTCGCTGACGCTGACGCGGCGCGGCGCGCTCATTCCCGTAACGCTCGCCGAATACAAGATACTCTTTCGGCTCATGCGCTCCCCCGGCGAGGTCTTTTCCAAGCGCCAGCTGTACGCGTGCATCAACCTGACCGCCGCGGAAAGCGGGCGCAACACCATGGAAAGCGACGAAAACACCGTGATGGTGCACATCTCCAAGATCAGGGAAAAGATCGAGGACGATCCGCGCGCCCCTCGCTACATCAAGACCGTTCGCAATCAAGGCTACCGCTTTGCATACCGCCCGCGCTAAGCATACCCCGGCGTTGCAAAACGCCGCAAGGCATAGATGAAAAATCGAAAGGATAAGGTCTTACTTTATGAGAAATCTATCCATCCGCTGGAAGCTGGCGCTAGGCTACATCATCGCTTTTTTGATGTGCCTTGGCATGCTCACCGCCGCATTCGTATCCCTTTCCCGCATCAACGGCTACTTTGACGAGGCGGTAAGCATCTCCACCGCGCGCAGCCCGTCGCTTTATCAGGAGCTTGCGCCGCTTTCCGAGGAGGCGCACGCTTCCTACGACAGAGCCACCAAGCTGGTCGTTATCGAGATCGTTGTACTGGTCGCTGCGGGCGTGCTGTTCGTTCGCATCACGCGTCTTGGGATCGTGCCGCCGCTCATGCAGATCGGCACGGGCATGAAAGCCCTTGCAAGCGGCGATCTAAGCGCCGAGGTCTCCTATACCAGCAAGGACGAGCTTGGCCAGACCTGCGACTGTATGCGTACGAGTCTCAACTCGCTTCGTTCCTACATCGCCAAGATCGACGAGGCCATGCAGGAGCTTTCCGATGGTAATTTCTCCATGGAGCTCAAGAACGAATTCGTGGGCGACTTTGAAAACATCGGTCACAGCATCGACACGCTGAGCATCAAAATGTCCGACGTGATGCGGGAGATACAAAACGCCGCCGAGCAGGTTTCCTCCGGCGCTTCTCAGCTCGCCGTGGGCGCGCAGTCGCTCTCCGAGGGCACGACCGAGCAGGCCGCCTCCGTCGAGGAGCTTTCCGCCACCTTGGACGGCATATCGGATCAGGTCAAGGATACGGCCAAGTTTGCCATGAATTCCGTGATGCTCACCACGAAGGTCGGCGAATCCATCCACGATTGCAACGGGCAGATGAAGGAGCTTATGGCCGCCATCAAGGATATCGCCACCACCTCTGACGACATCGGCAAGATCGTCAAAACCATTGACGACATCGCGTTCCAAACCAACATACTGGCTCTGAACGCCGCCGTGGAGGCAGCGCGCGCGGGCGACGCGGGAAAGGGCTTTGCGGTGGTCGCGGACGAGGTGCGAAATCTCGCCCAAAAATCCTCCGAAGCCGCCCAAAGCACCGCCACCCTCATCGACAAGGCCGTTTCCTCCGCCAACAAGGGTAACGCCCTCGCTTCTATCACGGGCGACGCCTTTGAGGCCGCCGCCAAAAAGGTTTCCGCCGTCGTGGAGATCGTGACCAAGATCGCCAAGGCCGCCGAAGACCAGTCCACCTCCATCGAGCAGGTCACGCTCGGCGTCAGCCAGATATCCGATGTTGTGCAGACCAACTCGGCCACCTCCGAGGAAAGCGCGGCCGCAAGCGAAGAACTTCACGGGCAGGCGCAGCTTCTCAACGAGCTGATCGCCCGCTTCCGTCTGCGCGGGGAAGCAGGCGCCGCCTCGCACGCGGCCATACCCGTTTCCAGCGCCGATTTTGTGGATGGCATCGAATCCTTGCTCCCCGAAAGCGAAATCTCGATCTGATCGCCAATCACGCGGTTTTTTTGGAAGGGCACGGCAACAAAAGCCGCGCCCTTTCATTTTCACCGCACGCATGAAATGCACCCGCATTGGAAACTCTATATGCGAGGTGATTTGAATGGAAAACCGGAAAAGACCGACGGTGGCCGATATCTATGCCGCCCTTGACAACGACCTTGCATGGGACAATCTCGAACACGACCTTCCCGCGGCGGATCTTGCGGATCTGGAGCACAGTCTGCCCGGCGCCAACGGCGAGGATTTTTAGCTTCGGCTCGCCGCTAAGGGCGGAAACGGCCGGCTGCCTTTCCGCTGAAGCACATTACCGCAGGCGGTATCGATAGAGGGTCTGCGTTCTTACCTCGCAGCTCTCCGTCGGGACGATCATGCTATCCCCGTAAGCCGACCAATCCGACCAACGGTAGAAATAATAAGTATGCAGCAAATCCCGCGTGCATGCGCGATACTGTGTTTTGTAGTAGGTGTTGGTCACAAAAAGCACCTCCGATTCCATGGGGACAAACGATGTAGCGTATCGCCGTCCCTGCTCGCCACTCGTGCCCGTGACCGTCTGGTAGCCGCCGCTTATGCCTGAGAAGCTGTATTGCTGACTCCATCCCACACATTCGTACCCACAGTTTTTCATTTGTGTTTCGTTGCGGAACCACCCCCATGCCAGATTCCCATTATTGTCGTATATGCGGGCAACAAACGTTTCGAGATCGACTGCGGCCTCTACCGAACGCGTTTCCACCTGAACAGAATCAGACGAAGCAATAGCGGCATCCTGCCAGCCACCCCAGTCCCCATATGCGCTCCATTCCTCTCCGTCATCATACTTTGTCCAGCCCTCCATGACGCTTTCCTGCGAGGACGCCGTTTCTTTTGTCCTGCTGCTATATTGCACCTTGGTTTGCGATTCGTAAAGCGGGTCGTTGAGCATGGACGCGTCTGTCGTCCATGTGCCCCAAGTGCCGCCCACGCTTATGGAAAGCTTCACGTTGCTTCCCTTTGCCGCGATATAATTGGGCGCGGGGTCTTGTGCAAATACGCAGCCCGCCTCTACATCGGAATTCGGCAGCTCTACGGTCGTATAAGTAAATCCCTCCGCCGTCAGCGCTCCAATCGCGGCGCTTTCCGTCAATCCGATCAAAGGCGGAACCTTGGATGCTTCCATGGGCAGCGTGGCAACAGTGCCAACTATATGGCGGCACATGAGGATAATATCGATAAGATTCGTTTTCCCGTCAAGATTTACATCCGTTTTATCCAGTAATAAGCCGTCCGGAACGGAAAGATTGACATTCTTGCGGCAAAGCAGTACCGTGTCCCGTGTCGTAACCTGCTTATCGCCGTCCAGATCGCCATACACATGGGTGCCGTCATCCCGCCAAATGGCGATCATGGTCGTGGAAGCGTTTCTCGTATACACGTCGCCCGCCGCGTAGATACCGTTTTCATCGTTGGCGTCCTGCCAGCCAAGAAAATCATATCCGCTTTTTGTCGGCGTCTGGCTGTGCAGTGTAAGCGGGCCGTCATGCAGCTTGGCCTGTGCCAAAAAACCACTGCCGGAGCCGCCCGAAAGATCATACTGCACGGTATAGCCCGATACTGCCTGCCAAACCGCATACAGCGTGGTGGCCGCGTTGGCGGTATAGCTTGCACCTGCTGCATAGTCTGGCAGCGTAGCTGTAGCGCTAGTCGCCCAGCCTTGGAACATATAGCCGGGGCGCGTGGGCTTCGTGGCGCTTAAGATCAGCGTCGCATCCTGTGTTTTGGTTTGCGCCGCAGGTGCTCCCGTGCCGCCATTGGCGTTGTAGGTGATGGGGTAGGTGGCGGGAGATGGGGCGGCAGGATAATTCCATGGCATATGTACATAAGTAATTTGCCCACATGTGTTTGCATACTCCTGCCAGGTAAAATAAGTGATACTGGTATTGCAATATCCTCTACTCGCATTGTTCCAGTTTGAATGAAGAATCCATATACCCGTTGCATCAGACTTCAAATATACCATCGCATGTTGCAAGTTCGCATATCCTTCTAAACAAAATATCGTCGCTCCCGTCTTTATTCCAAGATTTGTGAGCGTAGCTTGCATAGATGCAGCAGTCGTCGTAGAGCCAAGCGTTCCATCACGATAATCCCAATCATAGTAGTACCCCACCTGATTGGCATGATTCTGATCAAACACACCAAATAGCTGAAGAAATGTCCATCTTGCAAAAGCCATACATTCATAATTCCCATTATATTCCTGCATCGCATATGAAGGATATGTATCCATAACTGTTTGTAACCGGGTAGCAACGACACTGTTGCTCGTAAAATCTGTCGCTTTATAACTTGACAAGTCATTCGTCGCAATCGCTCGTGTCCGTACTGGTACAAGGCCATTTAACATCATCAATACAAGTATCAACGCCACGCATTTCCTGATCTTCATTTCCCCCCACTCTTATCCTCTTTGTCAAAATGTTTGTATTTTAGATACCATACAGCAACCAGAAAAGACACCAGATTGGGTGCGTTTGAGCAACCTATTTTCCCGGCTCTGCAAGCATGGTCGTGCCGCGTCGGCGCGAACACCTTC
>JAUNJX010000078.1 GCA_030533005.1 Clostridia bacterium
TGGGCTGCTGCGGCTGCGCATACGTTGGCTGCGGCGGCGCGTACGGCGGATACGGCTGCGCATAAGGCGCGTAGGGCTGCTGCGGCGCGTACGGATCGCCGTAGGCCGGCGGCGCGCTATAGGCGGGCAGATAGGGCGGCGCATAAGGCTGCTGCGGCTGCGCGTAGGGCTGCCGGGCGTAAGCGCCGTTCCCGTAGGGAGGATAGCCGGACGCAGCGGGCTGCCCGTACGGGGGATAGTAATGGGGCGCAGCACCGTAGGGACCCACCGCCGGGGGCGGCTCCACGGCCTTCATCTTGAGCACCTCCTCCAGCGTAAAGCCCTGGAGCTGCAAGGAGACGTCCACGGGATTCTCCCCGTCGTCGATGCACGCAAAGGCGCGAACAAAGACGCTTTTGACCACCGTCTCCGTCCGTTCCTTATCCTGTAAATATGTCAGTGCGAGCTGCCGCACCGCGCCGAAGTGCGCGCGCAGCAGATCCTCCTTCATTTGCCGGTTCGCGTCCGGCCTGTCGTTTACCGTTTCCATATCTGCACCTCGGGCGCAGCGATACGCCCTGCCTTCGCTGTTCGCTGTAATAAAAATACATATGTTTACGTCTGTCTGTTTTTTATCATAGCATATAAATTCATAGGAATCCACCTGTAATGCCCCTTTAATTTGTTAATAAATTAAAACAATTTGCCGTTTGCGTTGCCGCGTAATATGTCTTGATGTATAATTCATCGTAAGAATGTATGTCCATACAGACGCGCAGCGTGGGAGGCGGCATGAAAATTCGGATCGGCAAAGGGAACAGGCCGCAAAAGAGCAGCGGCAAGATCGAGGATGTTTTGCTGCATACCCGGTCGGATCGCCGCAGCCTTTCGCATGTGCCGGATCCCGCGGGCATCCGCAAGCGCATCGACAGGCGCGGCAACATGGAAGACGTGCCCACAGAGGATACGCTGCTCAAGGAGCGCGTGGTGGAAACCGGCACGCGGCACATCGCCCAGTACGACGTGACCGCCATCGTGACGGACGAAACGGGCAGCCGCAGGCAGTTCAGCTGCAAAAGCGAGGATATCTCCACCACGGGCATATTGCTTTTGCTTGCAAACGAAGCGGACGCGGACGTTTTCGAGCGCGCGAAGAACGTATCCCTCCGCTTCACCATAGCGCCGGGCACCATGCCCGAGGGCTATGAAATGAGCGTCAGCATCGACGCGCGCTACGCCCGCCGGAGCACGCGCCCCTCGGGCGAGATCTGTGTGGGCATGTCCTTTAAGGAAACGCTCGCGCAGTACGCGGATCGGCGCAAGAACAACAACATGGTGCTCGTCTCCACCGTCAGCATGATCTTCATCGTGCTCATGGTCGTGCTGATGCGAATGGAGAGCATCATCTATTTCCAGTTCAACCGCATCCTCTACACCTACAGCATCGTGGCGGCGCTGTTTTTGCTCACGCGCTACATCTTTGGCGCGATGTACCGCCCCGTACCCATCAATCCCGATTTTGCGCCCGGCGTGACCATCATCATCCCCTGCTTCAACGAGGAGGAATGGATCGAGCGCACCATCACCAGCTGCATGAATCAGGACTATCCGCCCGAGCGGCTGGAGGTCATCGTCGTGGACGACTGCTCCACCGACGGCTCGGTCAAAAAGATACGGCAGACCATCCATAAGCTGAGCGTGGAGGGCGAGCGCTTCGGCGTGGGCGACAGGCTTCACTACGTCGTGCAGCCGCACAACATGGGCAAGCGCGACGCCATGGCGCGCGGGACAAGGCTTGCCAAGCACGACTATGTCGTTTTCGTGGATTCGGACAGCTTTTTGAATCCCTTTGCCATCCGCGCCCTGGTGCAGCCCTTTCAAGACCCCAAGATGGGCGGCGTTTCGGGGAGAACCGATGTGGCAAACACCTACACCAACGGCTTGACGCGCATCCAATCCGTGCGCTACTATATCGCGTTTCGCATCTTCAAGGCCGCCGAGGCGCGCTTTGACGCGGTGACGTGCCTTTCCGGCCCCCTCTCCTGCTACAAAAAAGCCATCGTGCTCGAAAACATCGACGCGTGGCTCAACCAGCGCTTCCTTGGCCAGAAGGCCACCTTCGGGGACGACCGCGCCATGACCAATTTCGTGCTGCGGCATCACCGCACCTCCTATCAGGACACGGCGGTGTGCTCCACCATCGTGCCCAACGAGCACAAGGCGTTCCTCAAGCAGCAGATGCGCTGGAAGCGCTCGTGGCTGCGGGAATCCATGCTCGCGGGCAGCTTCATGTGGCGCAAGGAGCCCTTTATGTCCTTCTCCTTCTATGTGGGCATGCTCGTCCCCATCGCGGCGCCCGTGGTGGTGCTCTACAACCTTATCTATGTGCCCATCGTGCACGGGGTGTTCCCCACCACCTTCATACTGGGCTTGCTCGCCATGGCGATGCTGATGAGCTTTGCGCAGATGCTGCTAAGAAAGAGCAGCACATGGCTCTACGGGCTGGTGTTCTGCTTCTATTATGAGGCGGTGCTGCTCTGGCAGATGCCCATTGCATGGTTCACCTTCTGGAAATCCACCTGGGGCACGCGCATGACGGAGGCCGACGTGCAGGCCGCCTCCTATGCCGAACGCCGCCGCTTGAAGCGGGAGCAACGGGAGAAAGAGAGGGAGCTGCTGGATGCATGAGCGTGAGTATATCCCCGATCCGGCGCTGATGAAGATCAAGGACAGAAAAAAGGCCGTGCGCAGCGTCTTTCAGGCTTTGTTCCTGCTCTCGCTGGTGCTGCTCTACATCAGCACCGTGATCGATTACCCCAAATACAAGCCCTATCAGCAGTTTGACGCGAGCGAGGCCGTCTCCACGGGCGCGGACAACGGCTTTATCTCCATCTCCTACACGGGCGTGGCGCGCGGCGAAAGCGCGGATCTCATCGCCGCCGACAAGCTGGAGGCGCACCTAAGCGCCCTTAAAAATTCCGGCTACGTCACCATCACCCAGCAGGATATCTACGACTATTACAACAGCGGCAAGCGCCTGCCCGAACGCGCGCTGTTCCTCTTTTTTGAGGACGGGCGGCGCGATACCGCCATATTCTCCCAGCCCGTGATGGAACGGCTCAACATGTGCGCGACGGTGCTGACCTACGCCAACAACCTCACGCTTCGCGGCAGCAAATTCTTAAAGACGGACGACCTCAAGCAGCTGGATCGCGGCTCCTTCTGGGAGACGGGCACCAACGGCTACCGGCTTTCCTACATCAACGTGTTCGATCGCTACGGCCGGTATCTCGGCCAGATGAACGCCTATGAATTCAGCCTCATGAGCCAGTATCTGGGGCGCGACTACAACCATTACCTCATGGATTTCATCCGCGACAAGGACGATATCCCCATGGAGAGCTATTCCCAGATGGCCGAGCGCGTCAACACGGACTACAGCCTCATGAAGGAGGTTTACACGCGCGAGCTTGGGTTTTTGCCCAGCACCTATGTGCTCATGCACTCCAACACCGGGCGCTTTGCGAGCAACGAGCGCGTAAGCGAGGTCAACGAAAGGGCGCTGCGCGCGACGTTCGGCTCCAATTTCAACCGCGAGGGCTTTTCCCTCAACCGCGCCGACACCGACCCCTACGACCTCACCCGCATGCAGCCGCAAAGCTACTGGGCGACCAATCATCTGCTCATGCGCGTATGGTACGACACGGGGCTCGAGCAGGCGTTCGTGACGGGGGACGAGGGCAAGACCGCCGACTGGACGCTGCTCAACGGCGCCGCAGAGCACACGGCGGACAGGATGTTTTTGACCTCTCTGCCCTCGGGCAAGGGCACGGTGCGCTTAAATCAAAGCGCGAGCTATTCGGACATGATCCTCTCGACGCGGCTGTTGGGCAACAAGCTGGGCACGCAGCGCATCTATCTGCGCGCGGACGAGGCGCTGCAAAGCTATCTGGCCATTGAAAGCCGCGACGACGTGCTGACCATCTACGGCGCTTCGGGCGGCGGGGAAACAGAGCTTTACTCCATCCCCTTCGACGAGCTTTATGAGGTTCGCCACCAGACGGAGGCGGAAAACAGCGAGGAGGCGCGCAAGGCGGCGCTGAACGCCAAGGAGCGCTACGCCGAAAAGGACGTGGAGAACGCCGTTATCATAAGCGAGCTGGAAAGCGACGCCGCCACGGCAAGCCAAGAGGCCTACATACCCGCGCTCGACCTTCGCACGCCGGGCGACACGCGGCTAAAGATCACCCTTTCGGGGAACCGGCTCACCGTCACGGCAAACGGCTTCACGGCCGTGGAAAATATGGAGGTGGCGTGTCCCGACGCGGGCTATATCTTCCTTGAGGCGCGCTGCGATTCCACGGAGGGCGGCTACAGCCAAAGAAACCTTGCCGACGACGTGTACGACGCGAAGTTCGTCAACCTCCTCGTCACCGCGACGGACGGAAAGACCAAGCTTTACGACTATCTGCCCTCGAATTTCGAGCTGTTCCTTTTGAACGCCGGGCGGACGTGGGACAGCCTGGTGGACTGGTTCATCGATAATCTGTAATACAAAAAAGGACGCGAAAAGGACGCAAAACGGATGCGAAACATGAAAAACGCCCTGCTGCTCACGGCTCTGTGCCTTATGCTCGCGCTGTCCGCGTGCGCCTCTCCCGCCCCGCTGCCCGAGGGGGAGGCGGTCGTCGCGGAGGTGCCCACGCTGCCAAGCGCACCCGTCGCGCCCGTTGAACAGACAACGCCCGCGTGGCAGCTTGCGGGCGAACGGCCCTACTCCACATGGGCGGTCTACTGGGATACGGCGGATGTGCTCGCGGAGCTTGCGCCCGTGGCGGACACGCTGGGCGCGCTGTGCTATTTTGAAGCCTTCTTTACCGCCGACGGGGCGCTTACCCTGCCCGACGCCGTCGTTGCGCTCTATGCAAGCGTCGAGGAAAGCTATCCCGAAAACGCGTGGCAAAGCTACCTCACCTTCGTCAACGACGTGCAAAAGCCCGACGGCTCCTTCGATCTTAAGAGCGCCGCGCCGCTGCGCGCGGTGCTTGCGGATACGGCGGCCATGGACGCGCACAGCGACGCGCTTATCGATTTTACGCGCGCGCACGGCTTTGACGGCGTGGAGATCGATTATGAGGCCATCCGCAAAGCGCCGGAGCTTTGGCAGCCCTTTGTGCAGTTCTGCGAACGCCTGTACGCGAAAACGCAGGCGGCGGGGCTTGGCCTTCGGGTGGTGCTCGAACCCATCGCGCCGTACGCGGAGCTTCGCTTTCCCTACGGCCCCACCTATGTCATCATGTGCTATAATCTGCATGGCGGGCATAACGACGCGGGTCCCAAGGCGGACTACGATTTTTTGAACGAGCTCATGCAGGACGCGGCCACCCTGCCCACAAAGCCCCTCTTTGCGCTCGCCACCGGCGGCTACGACTGGGACGAGCACGGGGACGCGACGCAAGTGACGCTGCGCGCGGCGCACGAGCTGTACACCCAGTACGGGCAGGGCAGCAGCGTGCGCGACGGCCGAAGCGGCGCGATCGCCTTCCGCTATCAGGCGGAGAACGGCAAGCTGCACACCGTCTGGTGCGCGGACAAACGCACGCTCGCGCTGTGGGCGCAGACGCTGCAAAGGGCGGGCTATCCCGCGCTCTCCTTCTGGCGGCTGGGCGGCAACTATATCCGGTAAGCCCCGCCGCGCGGCAATTTGTCATATTTTCGATACAAGAAAGGGATTTTATTTATGCGTTATCCTAAAGCCTGCCTCACGGCGCTTCTCGCTCTGCTCATGCTGCTTACCGCCTGCGCCGCCCCCGCGCCGCAAGGGGTGCAAGCCCCCGCCCAAAGCGAAACGCAGCCCCC
>JAUNJX010000024.1 GCA_030533005.1 Clostridia bacterium
AAAACTGGAGCATATCCACATCCGCGCCATACCTGTCCACCGCCATGATCTCCAGCGCGTAGAACACGCCGCAAAGCAGCGTGAGCACATCGCCCAAATTCACGCCGCCCGCCCCCGACCACGAGAGCAGCGCGATACCGATGAGCATGATAAACGCCGCCGCGAGCGTGCGCATGGGCGGGCGCTTTTTATTGACATACCAGCCAAAAAGCGGCACCAGCACCACATAGATCGCCGTGATCAGCGCGTTTTTGCCTGCCGTGGTCATGCCAAGGCCGTAGGTCTGCGCAGCAAACGCCGCATACATCAAAAACCCGATCAGCGCGCAATGCCCCACCAGCGCCTTGGTGATCCTGTGCTTTTTGTTGAAAAGGGAAAAGCTCAGACCCAGCGCGCCGATCGAAAAACGGAACACCAGCAGCCAATTGACCGGAATGGAATCCAGCGCATTTTTCATCACCACAAAACCGCCGCCCCAGATCGCACCCGTCAGCAGCAGCAGGATATTCGCCCATATTCGTTTGGTTTCTTCACGCATCGTCGCCATTAGACGGCATTATAACACCTGCGGCCGCTTCCGCGCAAGAGGGCTCGTACAAGGCGCAGGTCAAAAGCATGCGCTTTCGCATTTCTTCCCTCAGCGACGCGGGCGTGAGTATCTCAAGCGCCGCCCCGTACTGCGCCGCCCAGCTCAAAAAGCCCACGCCGTTTGCGGCTTGGATATAGGCAAGAAAATGCGCGTCGTCGCCGGGATCGCGCTGCAGCACGGTGTCCTGCCCGAAACGATCCAGCACGTCGCTCACAAGCCGCATCTCCCCGCGCAGGGTAATGCGAATGACTTCGCCGCCAAACATATTGACGCACTTTTTCGCATAGTCCGCCGCGTCAAAGCGCACGGCATATTCCGATACCTCGCCGCAGGGTCGCCCCGCCACCAGCTCCAGCCGCGCGTTTTGTATGCGATCCAGCCGGAAGTGGGTCAGGTTGTTCCGTTCGTTCATATTGGCGACCAAATAGTAGCGATCCTGCATCCAGATCATAGCGTAAGGGGTCACATGATAGCTTTTGCCGCTGCGCTGCACCACGTTGCGCTTGGATATGTCCTGCTTGATATAAAAGAAGGAAAGACGGCAGGCGTTGGCGATGGCCAGATTGACCATTTCGATGGTGCGGAAGATCTCATCGCCCGCACACTTCACGCCGCCGATGTTGGTTTGTTTTAATATGGCTTCCGCCTGCGCGTCGCTCGTAAGCCGCAAAAGCTTATCCACCAATGCCTGTGAGCGCGCCTCGCTTATAAAGCTCGCCGCCTGCACCGCCGACACAAGCAATCGCAGCTCGCTGTTTTCAAAGTCGCGCGAAGCAAGATAATAGCCGGTTTGGGTCAGTCGTATATCCATGCCGTAGGAGATCAGGGTATCGATATCCCGGTATATGCTCTTGCGCTCCACCGTGACGCCCATATCCTGCATCGCCTTGCAAATTTCAGGCACGCCAAGACGATGCTCCTCATCCGTACGGGTCAGGAATAGCTGTCTCAAGTACAGAAGCTTTAGCTTGATGTTTCTTTTTTGCTGATCCATGCGTTTATTATAGCCGTTTTTCCCCTAGATGGCAAATGCCGCCGCGATCAAAGCCTGCGCCATAATATAGGTAAGCATTACCGCATGGGTGCGATCCTCCCGTCGCAGGCAGACAGTCCAGGAAAGTATGGTGTCAGAAAGGATAAAGAGCAGCGAGCCCGTAAACAGCAGCGCCGTGGCGACGGACGGCGCGCGAAGCAGGCACAGCAGCGCGCAAGCGCTTGTGCCGCAAAGAAAAAGCATATAGCCGGTCGCGCCCAAGAGCAGCTTTGTGGAAACATAATGCCGCACCCGCGTAAAAAAAGCGGCCAGATACAGCGCATAGCCAAGCGCCATCGCGCCCGCGCGCAGCGGGGTAAGCAAAGCGAAGCCAAAATGCGACGCCATCGCCGCCATGTAGCAAATGTGCCCCAACGCAAACGCAAGCATGCCCAGCACAAACAGGGGCGAGCCGTCCTCGCTCAAAAGCAGCGCGTCGCCCGCGCAGCCAAACAACAGCCCCATCGCCACAAGCGCCACGGGGCGTTTGGCGCAAAGCCAGTAGAGCAGGCACAGCATCGGCATGAGCATGACCTTGGTAGGCATGCGCCATCGATGGTTTTGTTTATAGCAGGCCCAAAGGTGAATAGCGCAAAGCGACATGAATAAAAAGACAGCTAAATACTTCATATGATATTCTACCATACTTATGGACGTTAAGAAAGCGTTAAGAAAAACGAATATGGTACATTTGAAGAACTTGTGGTATACTTTAAATGGAATAATTGGCTTGCTACAGGGCAAAATTGCCCGGCTGCCTTAAACAAAAGGAGGATATTCATGCAGTATTCACGCGAAGTGGAAGAAATGGTTTGCGTTTGCAAGGGCGCAAAGCATGACCCGGCCCCGATACCCGAAGAAGGTAAATGGGTCAAAGCCAAAGAGATCAAGGACATCAACGGCCTGACCCACGGCGTAGGCTGGTGCGCACCGCAGCAGGGCGCATGCAAGCTCACGCTCAACATCAAGGAAGGCATCATCGAGGAATGCCTGGTCGAAACGCTGGGCTGCTCCGGCATGACGCACTCCGCCGCCATGGCAAGCGAAATTTTGCCGGGCAAAACCATTCTGGAAGCCTTGAACTCCGACCTCGTATGCGACGCGATCAATACCGCCATGCGCGAGCTGTTCTTGCAGATCGTCTATGGCCGCAGCCAGAGCGCGTTCAGCGAAAACGGCCTGCCCATCGGCGCCGGCTTAGAGGATCTTGGCAAGGGTCTGCGTTCCCAGATCGGCACCATGTACGGCACCAAGCACAAGGGGCCCAGGTATCTGGAAATGGCGGAAGGCTATGTGATCGCCATTGCGTTAGACGCGGGCAACGAGATCATCGGCTACAAATTCGTGAACCTTGGCAAGATGATGGACGCCATCAAAAAGGGCATGGATCCCAAGGAAGCCTACGAAAAGAACGTCGGTACCTACGGCCGTTTCGCGGAAGCTGTCACGGTCATAGACCCCCGCAAGCAGTAAGGAGGTACGAGCATGGTAACGTTTGAAGGTTATGAAAGAAGAATCGACTCCATCAAGCCCGTCATGGCCAAGTACGGCATCGAAAGCTTTGAGGCTGCCGAGGCATTGACCAAGGAAAAGGGCGTGGATGTGCGCACCATCGTCACCAATATCCAGCCCATCGCGTTTGAAAACGCCGTCTGGGCCTACACCCTTGGCGCCGCGATCGCCATCAAAAAGGGCGTGAAGAACGCTGCGGAAGCCGCCGAGGCTATCGGCGAGGGCTTGCAGGCGTTCTGCATCCCCGGCTCCGTCGCGGATCAGCGCAAGGTCGGCTTAGGCCACGGCAATCTGGGCGCTATGCTGCTGCGTGAGGAGACCAAGTGCTTCGCGTTCCTCGCGGGTCACGAGAGCTTTGCCGCCGCCGAAGGCGCCATCGGCATCGCCCGTACCGCCAACAAGGTTCGCAAAGAGCCCCTGCAGGTCATTTTGAACGGCCTTGGCAAGGACGCCGCCTATATCATCTCCCGCATTAACGGCTTCACCTTCTGCGAGACGGAGTATGACGAGTACACCGGCAAGCTTGCGATCACCAAGACGCAGGCGTTCAGCAACGGCGATCGCGCCAAGGTTCGCTGCTACGGCGCGGACGACGTGAACGAGGGCGTTGCCATCATGCGTCACGAAAACGTGGACGTGAGCATCACGGGCAACTCCACCAACCCCACCCGCTTCCAGCATCCCGTTGCCGGCACCTACAAGAAGTGGTGCGTGGAAAACGGCAAGAAGTATTTCTCCGTCGCCTCCGGCGGCGGCACGGGTCGCACGCTGCATCCGGACAACATGGCCGCCGGCCCCGCCTCCTACGGCATGACCGACACCATGGGGCGCATGCACAGCGACGCGCAGTTCGCAGGCTCCTCCTCCGTGCCGGCGCACGTTGAGATGATGGGTCTCATTGGCGCGGGCAACAACCCCATGGTCGGCATGACCGTGGCGGTGGCTGTGGCGGTATCGGAAGCGAAATAAAACCTATAGCACAAAAACATAGAACAAGCGGGCAAAATCAGCCCGCTTGTTTTAGTTTTCCGCCAACGGGTCGTTTTGCGCAGCACCCTCGCGGTACGCGCGCGGCGTTTGCCCCGTGTGCTCCCGAAAGACCTTGGCGAAGTAGCTGGTGCTGTTGAAGCCCACCGCAAAGCAGATATCCGTGATGGCCATCTCGGTTTCCGTCAATAGCTCCGTGGCGATGCGCACCCGATGATTGATCAGATACGCAAACGGCGTCATGCCAAGATCGGTGTGGAAGCAGCGGCTGCATTCGCGCACGCTGATGCTCGCGGCATTGGCGATATCCTCCAGCGTGATGCGCTGCATGTAGTTTTCGGCAATATAGCCCATCATCAGGCGGATGCGCATATCATAGGCGCGCTCCCCCGTCTCCTCCACAAGGTTTTTCAGATGCACCGCCAGCCGCCGCCAGATGCGGCACAAAAGCTCCCGCAGCTTGAGCTCGTACCCGTAATAGGGGCGGGCGTATACGCTATAGGCGTCGCGCAGCGCCACCAGCACATCAAGCTGCCACTGGGTATCCGGCTCCAAGAGCAGCATATCAAGCGCCCCGCATTTAAGTATGGGCAGCACATACTTCATTTCCGCCGCCGTACCCGAGCCCGCTATCATGGCGGGATCGAACACGGCGGAGATCATCTCGCAGCTTTCCTGCGACTGCCGGCGCATGGCGTGCAGGGTGCCGGTGTTGATAAAGGCGCCCTCGCCCGCAGAGAGTATCAGCGAACGCCTTTTAAGCTCCAGCCGCATGCTGCCCCGCTTCACCAGCACGATCTCCACATCCCCATGCCAATGCCACGGCACCGCGTAGGCGGTCTTGTGCGAAAAGCGCGTAAGGTACATGGACAGCGGCATGGAGGGCGTACCGCGCTCCGTCGTCTCCCGATTGTCATTTTGTATTATAAATTCATGTTTTATCAAGTCTCTCATCCCCTCCGTTGGCAATATAGTTATATTTTAGGGCAAAATCGTTATTGTTGCAAGCCCCGACGCGGACGTATAATCCACACAGAAAAGGAAAGGGAGGTGCAGACAATGCTGCTGTACAACATCACGAACGTTGACAAACTTTATAGTGTACTGGATCGCTGCTCAGGCAACGTTGATTTGATCCTTCCGGACGGGAAGTCCTTCGATTGGAAGGAAAACCGCGAAGTCGTCAAATCCCTCGCATCCGCCATGCCCGTAAAAAGGCTGGCCAGTCTGGAGCTCAAAGTCCATAACGGCAACGACCTGAGCGCGCTCATCCGCTATATGATGGATGAAGACGTCTGCTAAAGACAAGACAGTACACGGCCCCCTGTGGGTCTACAAAAGCAAAACAACCTAAATTGATATAAAGTTTGTACACGCAAAGCGGCCTTCGGGCCGTTTTGTATTTGTTCGGTTTTTGCACGGATTATGTCTGGATTGCGATTTGCATTTATACGCATCGATGCTATACTATAAAATAAGTCAAATCCTTTTTACCTATGTTGCGCACAAGCGTCGAAAGAATGGAACGCCTATGAAAAACATTGCCGTTATCGCAACCGCTATCACCTATAGCCACATTCAAAAAAACTTCGTCGGCATCCAGCGATGCTGCGCGGAATACGGCTGCAACGTCTTTGCTTTCGTTTGCGAACGAAGATTTGAGGCGGAAAACCTTCATGACATCGGCGAATATGAGGTGTACAAGCTGCCTGATTTCAGCCAGTTTGACGGCGCGATCGTGGTATGCAGCACTATATTTGACACCGTTACGCTGGATGACATTTTCCGCCGCATCCGCGCGGCGGGCATCCCCGCCGCCGCCTTGGAAAGACAGCTTCCCGGCCTTTACGGCGTTTGCATCGACAACAAATCCGCCATGAAGGACATCGTGCTGCACCTGATCGACCATCACGGCTTCAAACGCATCAACTTCATCACGGGACTCACCGGCAACAACGAAGCAGCGGATCGTTATGCAGCCTACAAGGAGGCCCTGCGCGAGCGCAATATCCCCTTTGACGCGCGGCGCGTATTCACGGGCGATTATCTTAAAAAAAGCGGCGAGGACGCCGCGGAGGCTTTCCTTCAAAGCGACCTCCCCTTTCCGGAGGCCATCGTAGCCTCCAACGACCATATGGCGATGGGGGCGTACAGCGCCTTGACCCGCAGGGGTATCCGCGTGCCGGAGGACGTCGCCATCACCGGCTTTGACAACGATTTTGAAGCCATGTATCATATACCCGGCGTCACCTCCGTGGAGCGCATGCAGGAAAAACAGGGGTATTTGGCGTGCCGTGCGGTGCTGGACGGCACAGTCGCGCGGGAGAGCGGGCATGTGCTGCACATCCAGACGCAATCGGTTTTCCGGGAAAGCTGCGGCTGCAAAAGCAGCGATGAGATCAGCGACGTCGAATTTCGCCGGCTGCATTTTTCCTTGGCGGACATGAACGACCGCTTCACAACCGAGACCCGCAGCATGGCGATCGAGCTTACAGCCGTGGACTCCTTTGAGCGCTTGAAGGACGTCATCAAGATGTTCCTGCCCAACATCGCCTGCGATCTTTTCAATCTTTATCTTTTTGACAGCGTTCTGGAGAGCACGCCGCTCGACCTCGAGCGCGCCGATATGCTGCACCTCATGCACACCCCCGCCTATGTAAGAGGCAACTGCACGCTGCTCATCGGCTACGACAACGGCGTTTTCACAGAGGATCTTCCCTGCGATCTCTACGCCTTCATCGACGCGGCGAAGGCAAAGGAGAACGGCGGCGGCTACTTCATCCTCTCCCCCATCCATTTCAGAAACACGCTCTTTGGCTACTGCATCATCGGCAACAGCACCTTCCCGCTGGAAAGCGAGCAGTATTACACATGGGTCATGAACATCGGAAACGCCGTGGAGACCGTCATCAAGCAACGGCTGATGAAGCAGATGATCCGCAAGCTTGACAGCATGTGGTGCTATGACGGCCTGACCAACGTCTATAACCGCATGGGCTTCAAAAAATACGGCAGCCGCGTCTGGGATGAAAGCATCAAAAAGCGCTGTGGCGCCATGCTGCTGTTTGTGGATATGGACGGGCTCAAGCGCATCAACGACGAATTCGGCCACGACGAAGGGGATCGCTGCATCCGGGAGCTTGCCTCCATTCTCATGCGGGTACGCAAGCATGGCGAGGCTGTCATGCGCTACGGCGGCGACGAATTCGTGTTTATAGCCTCCGGCGTCGATCAAGCCTACGCGGATCAGTGCGTGCAAAGCATCAAGCAATCCATGGAAGCGTTCAACGCGGCAAGCGATCTTCCCTATAAGCTTTCTGCGAGCATCGGCCTGCACATCCTGTTCCCGCAGCCAAACGACCTTCTCGACGACGCCATCGACGCGGCTGACCAAAAGATGTACGCCGAGAAGAAGGAGAAGCGCGAGCGGCAAGCCCGCCATCCCTGATCCCGGCGTACGGTGCAGGAAAGCTTTCTTAAGCCTTAGATATGGTGCTTGGCGAGGAATTCATCGCCGCAGCCATAGTGTTCTTCGATATAATCGACGTCCTTATCGCCGCGGCCGGAGAGATTCACAAGGATCGATCCGGTCTTATGCTCTTTGGCGTATTGGATGCCGCCCGCCAAGCCGTGCGAGCTTTCCAGCGCCGGGATGATGCCCTCCATGCGGCTCAACAGGAAGAACGCCTCCACGGCCTCCTCATCCGTAACATAGGTATAGTGCACGCGCCCGCTGTCATGCAAAAAGGCATGTTCGGGGCCTACGCCGGGGTAATCCAAGCCGCTTGCAATGGAGTATACGGGCAGAGGCGCACCCTTTTCATCCTGCAAAAGCAGGCTGTCAAAGCCATGCAGTATGCCCTTGCTGCCGTAGGTGATGGTGGCGGCGTGGTCGCCCGCCTTGCTGCCGCGTCCCATCGGCTCTACGCCGATCAGCTCCACGGGGTCTGCGACGAAGGGCAGGAACATGCCGATGGAGTTGGAGCCGCCGCCGACGCAGGCGCATACGGCGTCAGGCAGCATGCCCGTCATGCTCACGAACTGTTCGCGCGCCTCCTGCCCTACGATCAGCTGAAAATCGCGGACGATCTTGGGGAAGGGATGGGGGCCGAGTGCGGAGCCGATGCAGTAGATCGCCGTTTTATACTCCTTCATATAGCCCTCAAACGCCGCGTCCACAGCCTCCTTGAGCGTCTTTAGCCCGGTGGAAACGGGGATGACGCGCGCGCCCAGCATCTTCATGCGGGTGACGTTGGGCGCTTGCTTGGCGATATCCACCTCGCCCATGTAGATGTCGCATTCCATGCCAAAGTACGCGGCGGCCGTGGCAAGCGCCACGCCGTGCTGCCCCGCGCCGGTCTCCGCGATCAGCTTCTTTTTGCCCATGTATTTGGCAAGCAGCCCTTCGCCCATGCAGTGATTGAGCTTGTGCGCGCCCGTGTGGTTGAGATCCTCGCGCTTGACGTAGATCTGGCACTGACCGAGCTGGCGGGAAAGGCGTTCGCAGTGGTAAATGGGCGTGGGACGACCCTGAAAGTCCTTGCGGATGCGGCGCAGCTCGCTGATGAACTGTGCGCTGTGGCAGATGGTCTCATAGGCCTCGTCGATCTCGGCGAAGGCGACTTCCAGCTCGGGCGGCAGATACGCGCCGCCATATTCGCCAAAGCGCCCGTCGGGGGTGGGGTATTCCTTCAGGTAGTTCTCATAGTCATGATAGGGATTCATTGTTTGTTGTCCTCCAGCGTGTTGGCGCCGGATTTTTTCCTTTCTGCAAATTTTTAAATTTTTCACATAAAAAAACACCCCGCTATGTCCTTAAGACATAACAAGGGCGAACGTGGTCGCTGTGCCACCTTGTTTCCCCCAACATAAAGCCGGGGCTTTGTCCGAATGCCAACACATCCGTTGCACTGTAACGGGCGCAAGCCGTTGCGGGGTACTTTGCGGAGAACCGCATTTCATCGCACGCTCCGTGGTCCATTTGCCGAATCGTTTCCTGCGGGATTCCCAGCGCCGCCCGCTCTCTGTAAAGGCGTTTTTCGACTTTATCTCCACATCTTTGCTTTAGTGGCGATTATAGAAGCATCGCCGCCATTTGTCAAGTACTTTTTATACTATGCTTTTTTCCGCCTGATTGCCTTTCGGATGCGGCCTATGCACAGCGCCAGCAGGAACGCGCCGAACGCGCGCCGCAGCCAATCGCCCGAAAGCCACGCGCAAAGCCATACGCCGGGCAGCGCCCCCGCGACGCCGCCCAGCAATACCGGCAAACAGGATGGAAGATCGACGCGCTTTGCCTTGGCATGCACAAACAGCGCCGCAGCAGCGGCCGGTACGAACGCGAGCATGTTCACACCCTGCGCCGCGTGCTGCCCCAAGCCGCCCAGCAGCGTAAGCGCCGGTATCAAGATCGTGCCACCGCCCATGCCCATGCCCGCAGCCACGCCCGAAATCAAGCCGCCAAGGATATAAACAATCTCTCTCATGTAAGCAGCAGGGACACGGCGCATATGCCCATCAGCACCGTAAATACGTTTTGTATAAGGCTTTGCTTCATCCTCCCCATCAGCTTCGCGCCCAGGATGCTGCCTAAAAGCAGGGCGGGCAGCACAAACAGCAGCGCCCGTATATCCACCATGCGCTTGGTAAGGTAGAGCACGCCGCTCAATAGCGTCAAGGGCAGCATGACGGCCAATGCCGTGGCGTGCGCGCGATCCGGCGGATAGCCACACAAGGCTGTCAGCGCCGTCACGGCGATCATGCCGCCGCCCGCGCCAAAAAGGCCGTTACACAGCCCCGTCACAAAGCCCGCAAGCAATTTTCTCCCATTGTCCTTGATCCATGTCATGGTATGTAGTATGTGCGCTTACCGGGCTTTGTATCATGCGGCGTATAGCAAAAAAGGATACGCTCGATGGCGTATCCTTAAGGAAGCTGTTTTTGATTCGTTTTTCGATCAGTTTTTCGGCTGTTCCGGCTGCGCGGGCTGCACAGGCGCTTGCGGCACCTCAACGCTGCCGGGCAGAACGGGCGCGGGGATCACGGGCGCAGAGCCCATGGAGCCGCAGACGGGGCCGGGCTTACGGTTGACCATGCGCAAATAGCAGACCTGCACAAAATAGCCCAGCGTGTAGATGATCGCGGCAAAGGCGATCAGGCCGCCCAGGAAGGGGATGATGCGCGCAGCGCTCAAAATCGCGGCGCCAAGGATGGAAGAAATCCACACGTTCATCTTGGGGAACACCAGCCGGCTTGCAGACGCGCCCGCAAAGGGCACGGAAAACAGCATGGCGGTCAAGGAGAGCAGCGCCACAAGCCCCGCAACGGGCAAGCCGATGAAGGTGACGCAAAGCAGGACGAGCAGCAGCGGCAGCGCCAGCAGCGTGACAAGCCCCGTAAGCAGCAGCGCAAGCGTCCTGTGCTTGAGCATGCAGGCAGCGCCCTGCAGGGAGCCGGGGATCAGCAGCACGAACAGCGCCGCGAGCAGCGCCACGGCAAATACCCAATACACGCGGCTTGTGACGCGGTGCATGAAGGCAGCGCCCGCCGCCACCTGCGCCGCACTCTCAAGATCATCCTCCGAAACAGCCGCTGCCTTGTACTGCAGGTTGGCGATCTGCGCCGTGGCGGGAATGACGGGCTGCTCGCTTGCCTGTACCGTCATCACGCCCGTGACCACGGCTTCGGGGCCGATCACGACCTTGTCCGCCGAGATATTGACGTCGCCGTTGACCACGCCGTTCAGATTCACCGTGCCCGCCGCCGCGCCAAGGGTATCGCAGGCGCCGTTGAAGGTAACGCTGGAGCCCAGCATATAGACGCCGGCCGCACGGCTGCCGCCGTCCACGCTCAGCACATTGCCGGCGGCGGTGATGTTATTTTCCACCGTGGTATTTTGGAAGTTCAGCATATTGCCCGCCGCGCGGACGCTGCCGCCGATCTCGGTATTGGAAACGGTCAGGTCATAGCCCGCGCAGATGAGGCTTTGCCCCACGCTGCTGTTGGAAAGGGAGAGGGACTGACCCATCCAGTAAAGATCGCGCGCGAGCGTCTCCCCGGATATCGCCGCCGCCTCGGACACGCCGTTGCCGGCGCTGTCCTTATCCAGCGCCTGCGCGCTCACGGCCACGGACATGGCCAGCACAAAAATCAGCACAAACGCGAATACACGTTTTTTCATGGTATTCTTTACCACCTTTTCTATCATTTTCGTTTAGGAGTATATATAGTTACACCGCCAATGTCAATTAAAATTGGATTAGAAATGCGCTATTGCGGCCTTTTCTCCCGCTTTTTCCCCACGGGGCGCAGGCAGGCCCAAAGAATGATGATGATCTGCGCAGGAATGCCCAAAAGAAAGATGGATCGAAGATCCAGCCAAAGCATGGAAATATACACGGCAAAAAGAATGCTCCAGGTCAAAAGCGAAAGGATGACAAAGTTGAGCAGGCGCTTGCCCCAAAGCATATTGAAAAGCAGCAGCACAAGGCAGGAAACGGGAAAGGCGTAGACATAGACCACCCATCCCCAGTCAAAATCGTTGGGAAACAGCTTCATCACCACGAATACGACGGTGGCGACCAGCCACACGACGGACACGGCGATCAGCGCCACCACGATGCGGTTTGCCCGCTTATCCGCAGATTCCGCGTCCGGCAGCTCCGCCGCCTCCGAAAACGGCGCAAAGGGCGTATCGTCGATGGCATCCCGCAAGAGATCGTCCACCGTGACTCCAAAGGTATCCGCCACGGTTTTGAGCGTGGCGACATCCGGCACGGACTCCGCCCGTTCCCATTTGGAGACCGCTTTATCGGTATAATTCAGCCGCTGCGCAAGCTCCGCCTGTGTCATGCCCCAGCTCTTGCGCAACGCCATGATATTCCTTGCGATATTGGTCTTGAGTTCTTCCACAGTATCTCCTCCGCGCCGGTATGTGCTTGATTTTACCATATTTTCCGGGGGCTTGCAACCGAACTCTACCCGTAGTAGAATGACTCTACAGTGTGCGAACGCACGCTTTACGGGCGGTAGAGCGCTGTTTATCCAGCGGTAGGGTGACGACCCGCCCGCCATACCCTACAATGTAGTTGTGAAATTGTTGCCGCACGACGGCACAAGAAAATCGCGTTGGCGCAAAAAAGGAGTTATACATCATGATGCAAAAATATGTTCTTTCCTGCTGTTCCACAGCAGACCTGACCGCCGAGCACTTTGAGGCGCGGCATATCCATTACGTTTGCTTCCATTTTATCATCGACGGCATATCCTATCCGGACGATCTGGGCAAATCCATGTCCAGCGCGGATTTCTACGCGAAGATCAAGGACGGCGCGCAGCCCACCACCGCACAGGTCAACGTAGGGCAGTACATCGAATTCTTCACGCCGTTTTTAGAGGCGGGGCAGGATATCCTGCATGTAAGTCTTTCCACGGGGCTTTCCGGCTCCTACAACGCGGCGACCACCGCGCGCGCGCAGCTGCTGGAGAAGTATCCCGAGCGGCGCATCGAGCTGGTGGATTCGCTTGGCGCTTCCTCCGGCTACGGCCTGTTCATGGATATGCTGGCGGATCGCCGGGACGCGGGTGCGTCGCTTGACGAGCTTCGTGACTGGGCGGAGGAAAACAAGCTGACCATCCACCACTGGTTCTTCTCCTCCGATCTGACCTCCTACATCCGGGGCGGACGCATCTCCAAAACTGCGGGCTTCTTCGGTTCCCTCTTGGGCGTATGCCCGCTACTCAACATGGACGCCGCGGGACATTTGACCCCGCGCGAGAAGATTCGCACCAAGAAAAAGGTCATTCAGCGCATTGTGGAGATGATGAAAACGCACGCGGTAAACGGCGCCGACTACGACGGCAAATGCTACATCTCCCAATCCGCCTGTATAGAGGACGCACAGGTCGTGGCCGCGTTGATCGAAGCCGCTTTCCCCAAGCTCAATGGGCGCGTGGAGATCAACGACGTCGGCACGGTCATAGGCGCACATACCGGCTGCGGTACGGTGGCGCTGTTCTTCGTGGGCGATAAGCGCGTCGACTAAGCCTCGCTTTTGGGCAAGAGTATGTCCGTGGCGCAGGCGATAAAACGCTTCATTGCCGGGGACGCGTCCCTGCGCGAGCGCACCGCGAGCCCCAGCCTTCGGTTGATCACGGGCCGCAGCGGCCGCGTTTCAATGTCGCTGTCGTGCCCCTTGAGCACCAGCTCCGGCATGATGGATATGCCAAGGTTGTTTTCCACCATGCTGATAACCGCATAATCGTAATTAGAGGAAAAACGGATGTTCCACGCCGTTTTTTCTATTTCCATGACCTCGCCCAGATCCTCGTTGCCGCCCTCCGGCGTGCGATACATGATAAAGGGCTCCCGGCGCAGCATATCAAGCGTCACCGCTTCATGCTTGCCCAATGGATGTCCCTTTGGGAACAACGCCAGATATGAATCCCGCATGATCTCGATCTTGTCAAAAAGATGATCGTCCCGCAGGGTGAAAAAACAAATATCCACCTTGCCCTCCTGCAGCCAATGGACGAGGCTGGTCGTGCTGCCCTCCAGAATTTCCACATTGATGTTGGGATACTGCCTTTGGAACGCGGAAAGCACGCGGGGCAGCCAGTGTGTCGAAATGCTCGAAAAGCTGCCGATGCAGATGCTGCCGCTGGCTATCCCCTGAATGAGATCCTTTTCCTGCTGCAGCCGCTCATCCAGCTTTTGCATCTCCCGAATGATGGGGAGCACGCGCTTGCCGTCCTCGGTAAGGCTGACCCCGCGGTTGGTGCGATGCAGCAGGGGAAACCCAAAGTCCTGCTCCAGATTGTTGATAATATGGGTGACGCCGGACTGGGTGTAGCCCAGCTGCATGGCCGCACGCGTCAGGTTGCCGCAATCCACGGCCTTGAGAAGCACATCGAATTTCCTGTTGTCCATGTCATCCTCCATAATTCAAAAATTTCATGGCCGGTATTACAAACTCGCGTTTTACTAATAACTAAGTCTACCATATAATAAACGCATAAGAAAGTTTTCTTTCAGTTTTTCCTTTTACACAAACCATCCTTAAAACGAGAGCAGCCCGCAGCGAGTGCCGATCGCAGCGGGTCGTTTTCGTTTGGATTGTGACAGTGTTGTAGACAAACTATGAAGCGTATTGCATTTCCCGCTCGAATGGTCTATATTTCTATTAGCACTCAACCTAAAAGAGTGCTAATAGAAATCTTTATTGCGTGGAGGCATTTTTATATGGCAAAGAAACAATTCAAGGCGGAATCCAAGCGACTGTTGGATCTGATGATCAATTCCATCTACACGCACAAGGAGATCTTCCTGCGCGAGCTGATCTCCAACGCCAGCGACGCGCTGGACAAGCTCTATTTCCAGTCCCTCACCGACAGCGGCGTAGGTATGTCCAAGGAGGACTTCTGCATCCGCATCACGCCCAACGAAGAAGCACGCACGCTCACCATCAGCGACAACGGCTGCGGCATGAGCAAGGAGGATTTGGAAAACAATCTGGGCACCATCGCAAAAAGCGGCACGCTCTCCTTCAAGCAGGATCACGCGAACAGCGAGGATATGGACGTGATCGGTCAGTTCGGCGTGGGCTTTTATTCGGCCTTTATGGTGAGCAGCCAGGTGACGGTCATCTCCAAGGCCTACGGCAGCGACGAAGCGTTCAAGTGGGAATCCACGGGCGCAGACGGCTACACCGTAAGCGAATGCCACAAGGATACGGTCGGCACCGACGTCATTTTAACCCTTAAGGAGAACACAGAGGATGAGAATTACGACCGTTTCCTGAAATCCTACACCATTACGTCGCTCATCAAGAAATATTCCGACTACATCCGCTATCCCATCCGCATGATGGTGGAGAAATCCCGTCCCAAGGAGGACGACGACAAGGAATTCGAGACCTACATGGAGGACGACACCCTCAACAGCATGGTGCCGCTTTGGAAAAAGAACCGCAGCGAAGTCACGGACGAGGAATACAACAGCTTCTACATGGACAAGTTCCACGATTACGAGGAGCCGCTGCTTCGCATCCACTCCAACGCGGAGGGCATGGTTTCCTACAACGCCCTGCTCTTTATCCCCAAGCGTCCGCCCTATGATTATTATTCCAAGGAGTACAAGCGCGGCCTGCAGCTCTACACCAGCGGCGTGATGATCATGGACAAATGCGAGGATCTTCTGCCCGATTATTTCGGATTCGTGCGCGGTCTTGTGGATTCCTCCGATCTTTCCCTCAACATTTCCCGGGAAATGCTACAGCATGACCGGCAGCTGAAGGTGATCGCGCTCAATTTGAAGAAGAAGATCAAATCCGAGCTTCTAAACCTCTTGGAAAACGACCGTGACAAGTACGTCGCCTTCTTTGAAGCCTTTGGCCTGCCGCTCAAATACGGCATGTACGCGGGCTTTGGGCAGAACAAGGAGTTTTTGCAGGATCTGGCGATGTTCTATTCCGCGTCGCAGGGGAAGCTTATCACGCTCAAGGAATATGTGGACGCCATGCCCGAGGATCAGAAGGACATCTATTACGCCTGCGCCGAAAGCTACGAGCGCGCCATGAAGCTGCCCCAAACGGAGCTTGTGCGGGACAAGGGCTACGATATTCTCTGCATGAAGGACGATGTGGACGAATTCGTGGTCAAGATGCTGGATACCTTTATGGAGAAGCATTTCCGCTCCGTATCCGATAAGGACTTGGACGTCGCCACGGAGGAGGAAAAGGAATCCTTTAAGAAGAAAGAGGAAGAACACGTCGATCTCTTGACCGCCATCGAAAAATCGCTGGACGGCTTGGTCAAGTCCGTGCGCTTATCCAACAAGCTGAAAAATTCCCCCGTGTGTCTCACCAGCGACGGCCCGCTTTCCATCGAGATGGAAAAGGTGCTCAACGCCATGCCCACCGCTGACGGCGAATCCGTCAAGGCGGAGCGCGTGCTGGAGATCAACCCCGATCATCCCGTGTTTGCCTCTCTTTCGGCACTTCCCGAAGGCGACGCGCGCATCAAGGATTACGCGCGGCTGCTCTACGATCAGGCACTTCTGATCGAGGGGCTGCCCATCGAGGATCCGGTTGCGTTTTCCAACAGCATTTGCGCTCTGATGAAATAACGTTATCAGCCAGCCGCCCGAGCGATACGGCCGCCCGGGCGGTTTTTGCATGGCGCATTGGTTTTTCGCATTCGCTGTGCTATACTGTTGCGGATAAGTATACTTCCACGGAAAGGATACGCTATGCAGCCCAATATCAAAAAGGTCGCCGCCATCCACGATATCTGCGGATTTGGCCGCGCGTCGCTGACCACCATCATCCCCACGCTCTCCGCCATGGGGATTCAGGTCTGCCCCGTGCCCACCGCCGTTTTGTCCACCCATTCGGGCGAATTTACGGGCTATACCTTTCATGACCTGACGGAGATCATGCCCGCCTATACCGCGCACTGGAAATCCATCGGGCTTCGCTTTGAGGGCATTTATTCGGGCTTTTTGGGTTCCCCCCGGCAGGTGGATATCGTGCGGGATATCATACGCGATTTTCGCACCCCCGGCACGCTGGTGGTGGTAGACCCCGTGATGGGCGACGACGGCGAGCTTTACCAATCCGTAGACGCGGGCATGGTGCGGGAAATGCGGCGGCTGGTCGCGGCGGCGGACATCATCGTACCCAACTTTACGGAAGCCGCGCTGCTGCTGGGGCGCGAGCAAAAGCCCGCGCTATCGGTATCGGAAAGCAAGGACTGGCTCAAGCGCCTTGCGGACTTTGGCCCCGGCACGGTCATGATCACAAGCCTGCCCGACGCGGACAAGCCGGATATGATCAACGTGGACGCGTACGAACGGGACGGCGACGCATTTTGGCGCGTCTCCACCCGCCGGCAGCCCTGCGTGTATCCGGGCACGGGCGACCTGTTTGCAAGCGTGCTCATGGGGAACCTGCTGCGCGGCGAAAGCCTGCCCGTGTGCATCGATCATGCGGTGCAGTTCGTCTCCCAGTGCATCATGGCAAGCCGCGGCTACGATTATCCGCAGCACTACGGGGTGCTCCTGGAAAAGGAGCTGCCGCTGCTGCGGGAAGCCAACCTCATCTGCGGCTACGAAACGCTCTGATTTTCGATCGCTATAGGTATCGATCGCATCACCCCGGCGCACACTAAGCCCGAGGTGATGTTTTATGATGTTGACGCAAAAAGAATCCACACTTTTGCGAGATTTGAAGGGGCAGGAGCAGATCTGCACCCAGAAGTACACCCGCTATGCCGATATGTGCTGCGACCCGCAGCTTAAAACGCTCTTTACGACCTTGGCAGGGCATGAGCGCAAGCATTATGACACGCTTACGCAGATGGAGACCGGCACCGTCCCCTCCATGCAGGGCGGCGCCACGCCGCTGCCCGTGGAATTCACAGCCTCCGCATGCGCCGCGGAGCAGAAGGCGCAGGATGAATATCTGTGCAAGGACGCGCTCGCCATGGAAAAATTCGTGTCCGGCGATTACAACACCGGCGTTTTTGAATTCCGCGACAAAGCCATGCGTGACGCCCTCAATCACATCCAGACGGAGGAACAACAGCACGGCAAGGCGCTCTACGATTACATGGCCGCCAACAACATGTATTGCGCATAAGGCGGCTTCGCCGCTCGCAATCCCAAAAGGCTTCCTTCGTCCGCACCGGGTTTGCTGGGATTCGGGGTCGCAGCCCCGGAGGCTAAGTTCTATCTTGGGTGGCTTTGCCGTTCGCAATTCCAGAAGGCTTCCTTCGTCCGCACCGGGTTTGCCGGTGCGGACGCTCGTAAATCCGAAGGATTTCGCACCCTGCGCTTTGCGGCGGCCGTGCGCGCAGCAAACAGCCGCAAAGCGAAAGCTCGCGCGCGGTCGTATGACCGTGCGCGAAATGCAAAGCATGAAAAAGGCTCCGCTTTTGCGGAGCCTGTAGCTCATAGTTGCGCTTGAAAGGGGTGTCTTCATTACCTAGGTTTCACTTGCATGCTTAGTATACCATGCGTTCTGCGGGAATGTATCACAAAATCATTACAAATCCCTGAAACTTCTATTATTTTTCCATGATCTTTTCATGCTTTTTCCTTTGCCGCCATGCGCGGGAACTATATCATATACTTGCATTTTCACGAATTTAGCGGGGGAATTTATGCTATCATAAATAAGTAAACATGTCCGCGTGGCGCTCGCCAATTTTCTATACAGGAGTTCAATAATATGAAGGTTTTGATCATCAATCCCGGCGCTACCTCTACCAAAATTGCCGTATTCGACGAAGATACCGAGCTTTTTAAGCAAAGCATCGACCATGACGCCGCCGACCTTGCGCCCTTTTCCTCGGTGATCGACCAGAAGGAATACCGCAAGGCACTCATCATGCGCGCTTTGGCGGACGCAGGCTACAAAATGACGGACTTTGCCGCCGTATGCGGCCGCGGCGGTCTGCTGCGCCACATCCCGTCGGGCACCTATACGGTGACGCAGCAGGCTGTGGAGGATATCACCACCGCGCGTTACGGGGAACACGCCAGCAATTTGGGCGCGCTTTTAGCCAAGGAGCTTGGCGACACCGTGGGCATCCCCTCCTATTTCGTCGATCCCGTTTGCACGGATGAATTTACGGATATCGCCCGCGTGTCAGGCTTTGCCGGCATGGAACGGCAAAGCTTCTTCCACGCCCTCAACCACAAGGCCATGGCGCGGGAAGCCGCCAAGCGTATCGGTAAAGCCTATGAGGCGCTCAACCTCATCGTCGTCCACATGGGCGGCGGCGTATCCGTAGCGCTCCATGAAAAGGGTCGCGTGGTGGACGCGTACAACGTGCGCGACGAGGGCGCGTTCTCCATGGATCGGGGCGGGTCGCTGCCCATCATGCAGGTCATCGACCTTTGCTTTAGCGGCAAGGATAAAAAGGCCGTCAAAAAGCTGCTGGCCTCCGGCTCCGGCGTATATTCCTATTGCGAGACCCGCGATTTCCGCGAGGTGGTGCAGCGCATGGAGGAGGGCGACGCCACGGCGGCGCTTGTCTCCAACGCCATGGTATACCAGCTTGCCAAGGACATCGGCGCCATGGCGACCGTCGCCTGCTGCGAGGTGGACGCGATCGTTCTGACCGGCGGCATGGCAAACAGCAAGTGGCTCTGCACCGAAATCGAAAAACGTGTGGGAAAGCTCGCGCCCGTGATGGTGCTGCCGGGTGAAAATGAAATGCAAAGCCTGGCGCTGGGCGCGCTTCGCGTGCTCCATGGCGAGCAGGCGGCCAAAACGTACTGATACGCATATCAAGCAGAAAGGAAGCGACCCCTATGCTCAATCATATCCACGACATACTCCAAACCGCAAAAACCACCCAACGCGGTGTGATCGCCGTTGCCGCCGCCCATGACGAGGACGTGCTGCGCGCCGTTACCGCCGCCCATGAGGCGGGCATGGTAGACGCGATCCTCGTGGGCGATACGGGAAAGATCGCCGATATCCTCGCTTCGCTTGGCAAAAGCGCGGCGGATTTCACGCTGCGTTCCGCCGCGGACGATGTAGAATGCGCCCGCGTCGCCGTCAAGGCCGTGCGGGACGGGGAAGCGTCCTTTTTGATGAAGGGGCTTTTGGGCACAGCCGATCTCATGCGCGCCGTCATCGACAAGGAAACGGGGCTGCGCACGGATAAGCTCATCAGCCACGTCATGCTCTATGAGGTGGACAGCTACCCCAAGATGCTGGCGCTCACAGACGGCGGCATGAACACCTTCCCGGACGTGGTCAAAAAGGCGGACATATTGGAAAACGCGGCGGGCGTATTAAAGGCGCTCGGCTATACCGCCATCAACGCCGCCTGCATCTGCGGGGCGGAGGTGGTCAATCCCAAAATACAATCCACCGTGGACGCGGCGGAGCTTTCCGGCATGCAGGATCGCTGGGCGCCCTATAACATGAACGTATTCGGCCCCGTGGCGCTCGATCTTGCCATCAGCCGCACATCTTGCGCGCACAAGCATTACGATGCGCCGGGCGCTGGTGATGCGGATATCTTGCTCGTGCCCACCTATGAGGTCGGCAACGGCATCGGCAAAGCTATGACTTATTTTGCTGCGGGACGCTCCGCAGGTATCATCGTTGGCGCAAAGGTGCCCATCGTGCTGGTGTCCCGCGCGGACTCCGCCGATTCCAAGCTCGCGTCCATCGCTTTGGGTAAGCTCATCGCCGCCAATATGGCATAACCGATTCGACATTACAGCAAACGACAGGAGGAATCATCAGTATGGTATCCAAGCAAATGTATGCACTGGGCAGCAACCGTTCCTGTATCCGCGAGATCTTTGAATTCGGCCTTAAGCGCGCCGCCGAGGTGGGCGCGGAAAACGTGTACGACTACAGCCTTGGCAACCCCAGCGTGCCCGCCCCCAAGGAGGTGGACGACGCCATCCGCGAGGTGCTCACGACCCTCTCCCCCATCGAGGTGCACGGCTACACCAGCGCCCCCGGCCGCAACGATACGCGGGACGCCATCGCCAACGATCTCAACAAGCGTTTCGGCACAAGCTTTTCCCGCAAGAATCTCTACATCACCTGCGGCGCGGCGGCCTCCCTCGTTTCCACCCTGCGGGCGCTGACCGTGGACGAAAACACCGAATTCATCGCCTTTGCCCCCTTTTTCCCCGAATACACCGTATTCGCGGCGACCGGCGGCGGAAAGCTCGTGGTGATACCCGCGGACGTGCCGAACTTCCAGATCGACTTTGGCGCCTTGGAAAAGGCCATCAACAAGAACACGCAGGGCGTGATCGTTAATTCTCCCAACAATCCCTCCGGCGTGGTGTACACCGAACAGACCATCAAAAAGCTTGCCGCCATATTGGAAGCCAAAGAGAAGGAATTGGGGCATCCCCTCTATCTCATCACGGACGAACCGTATCGTGAGCTTGTGTATGACGACATCGCGCTGCCCTTTGTGACCAAATATTATCAAAACACCATCGTTTGCTATTCCTACAGCAAATCCCTCTCCCTCCCCGGCGAACGTATCGGCTATGTGCTCGTTCCCGACGAGGTGGCGGACGCCGACGCCGTATATGCCGCCATCGCGGGTGCCGCGCGCATTTCCGGCTATGTGTGCGCCCCGTCCCTCATGCAGCATGTCATCACCCGCTGCGCGAGCGTCACGCCTGATCTTGCGCCCTACATCCGCAACCGCGATCTTTTGTTAAGCGAGCTTACCCGCATGGGCTACAATTGCGCCAAGCCCTCGGGCGCGTTCTATCTGTTCGTGGAAGCTCCCGGCGGCGATGCGGAAGCCTTCTGCGCCGCAGCGCAAAAGTATGATCTCTTGCTCGTCCCCGGCACGGGCTTTGGCTGCCCCTCTTACATGCGCCTAAGCTACTGCGTGGATTACGAGATGATCAAGCGCTCGCTTCCCGCCTTTGAAAAGGCCATTAAGGAATTTAAGTAAGACACATGCAAAAAAAGGCAGGGAAGCACCCTGCCTTTTTTATATGCTTTCTTCGCTTATCCGGCGAAGGCTCATTCCTTCCGCATAAACATGATCCCCAGCGTGCCCGGCCCGCAATGGCCGCTGATGGTGCAGCCCGCGTCGGCATACAATATTTCGTCAAAATGCAGGATGGCATCCATCACTTCACGCACATAGGCCGGAAGCGCCGGATCGATCTTGCTGTAGGTGATGAAAACGCGGCGCGTGTCGATATCGTCACGATCCCGCAGGCGATCCTCGATATAGTCGTGGAGACACCGCTTCATCGTCCCCTTATACTTTTTGCCAACGCCCATCCGGCCGTCTTTGACCTCGATGCAGGGCTTGAGGGATAAGAGATTCGCTCCCAGCGCCGCCACGGCGGAGCAGCGGCCACCCTTATGAAGATACGTCAGCGTATCCACGACAAAGCTTGTTTCCACCCGCGGCGCAGCCTTGCGCAGCGCCTCCGCGATCCGCTTCGCCTCCATACCCTGCCGCGCAAGCTCCCGCGCCATGAGAACCAAAAGCCCTGTGCCGGTAGAGAGATTGCGGGAATCCACCACATACACGTTATCCCCCGCTTCCTTTGCGGCGATGCAGGCGCTTTGATAGCAGGCGGACATATCCGCGCTGATATCCACATGGATCACATCCCGCCCCTTTGCGTGCTGCGCACGGAAGGCAAAAAGATAATCCGCCACGGATACCGCAGCGGTCTTTGGCAGCTCACCCGTCCTTGCGACAAAATCAAACATAGCCTCCGGCGAGGTATCGATCCCGTCGCGGAAGGTATTTTCCCCCATCGTGATATAAAGCGGCATTGTGGAAATGTCAAACGCTTCCAGCAGGGCGAAAGACAGGTCGCAAGTGCTGTCCGCACTGATAAAAATGCTTTGCTCATTACTCATAATGGAATTATTTTACACGAATTCCACGCGTTTGTATATACTTTTCGTGTTTTCCCCGCGCAGGTATGGTATAATGAAGTATCATCATTTGGAATATAAGGAGCGTGCATCATGTCTAAATCCAAAGTTTACTTCACCGATATGCGTACTACCATACAAGAGAATCTGCCCCAGAAGCTGCAGCGGCTGATCGACACGGCGGGTCTTGGCACACTGGATTTTCACAATAAGTACGTTGCGATCAAAATACACTTCGGCGAACCGGGAAACCTCGCATATCTGCGTCCCCAATACGCCCGGGTGCTCGTGGATTATATCCGCGAACGCGGCGGGCGCCCCTTCCTTACGGATTGCAACACGCTGTATGTAGGCGGCCGCAGTAACGGGCTGGATCACTTGGATTCCGCCTTTGATAACGGTTTTCAGCCCTCCATCACCCATTGCAACGCCATCATCGCCGACGGCATCAAGGGGCTGGACGAGGCCGTGATCCCGCTTGAGTGCGATTACGTCAAGGAGGCCAAGATCGGCCGCGCCTTAGCGGACGCGGATATCGTCATCAGCCTTACCCACGCCAAGGGTCACGAGCAGGCGGGCTTTGGCGGCGCGCTCAAGAACCTCGGCATGGGCGGCGGCTCCCGCGCGGGCAAGTACGAGATGCACTCCTCCGGCAAGCCGGAGGTGGATCACGACGCCTGCATCGGCTGCGGCATGTGCGCCAAATTCTGCGCGCAAAACGCCATCACCCTGCAAAACAAAAAGGCGTCCGTCTCGCAGGCGCTGTGCGCGGGCTGCGGGCGCTGCATCGGCGTATGCCCCCGCAACGCCATCCAGTCCACCTTTGACGAAAGCGAAACGCTGCTCAACAGAAAGATCGCCGAATACGCGCTTGCCGTCGTAAAGGACAAGCCTCATTTCCATGTGAGCCTTGCCATCGACATTTCGCCCTACTGCGACTGTCACGCGGAAAACGACGCGCCGATCGTACCCAACGTGGGCATGTTCGCCTCCTTTGACCCCGTCGCCATCGACGCGGCCAGCGCCGACGCCATTAACCGTCAGCCCGTCAACCCCGGCACGCTGTTGAGCGAAAAGGCGCACGACCATGACAACTATTTCGCCGACGTTTTTCCCAACACCGTATGGCATGTGCAGGTAGAGCACGGGCAAAAGATCGGCTTAGGCAGCATGGAATATGAGCTTGTCCGCATCTAATGCGGCTCGCGTGCGCGGTTTTCATGGAATGTTTTCATTTATGGCTCTCTTAGGGCTTGTTCGCGCACGCATAAAGTGATAGAATAACATGATTTTATATGGGCGTAATGGGTACGTTTAGTCGTTTGCGCCCGTCATATGGAAGGAAATTGGAAACGGATGGGACTTTTCGAGTTCAATGACGTAGGTATCGATCTAGGTACCGCCAGCGTCTTGGTATACGTCAAAGGTAAGGGCATCGTGCTGCGAGAGCCCTCGGTCGTCGCTGTGGAAAAGCTGACCGGCCGCATCCTCGCCATCGGTGAGGACGCCCGGAAGATGCTGGGCAGGACGCCGGGCAACATCGTTGCGCTCCGCCCGCTTCGTGACGGCGTCATTTCCAACTACGACATTACGGAAAGGCTGCTGCACCATTTTCTCAAGAAGGTTTCGGGCACCCATGTATTCTTTAAGCCGCGTGTGGTCGTATGCGTCCCCTCCGGCGTTACGGAGGTGGAAAAACGCTCCGTTATCGACGCCACGGAAGAAGCGGGCGCACGGCATACCTATTTGATCGAGGAGCCCATCGCTGCCGCGATCGGCGCGGGCATCGACATCTCCGCCCCCCGCGGCTCCATGATACTGGATATCGGCGGCGGCACGAGCGACGTAGCCATCCTCTCCTTGGGCGGCGCGGTGCTCTCCTCCTCCATCAAGGTCGCGGGCGACAGGTTTGATGAAGCCATCGTGCGCTACATGCGCAAAAAGCACAACCTGCTCATAGGTGAACGAACGGCGGAGGAAATGAAGATCCGCATCGGCTCGGCCTATCCCCGCAAGGAGCAGCTGTTCAGCGACGTGAAAGGTCTAAACCTGATCTCCGGCCTGCCGCAGGCCATCGTGGTCGCCTCCAACGAGATGATCGACGCTTTGGAGGAACCGTTGCAGTCCATTCTGGAGTGCGTGCGCACCATGTTTGAAAGCACGCCGCCGGAGCTTGCCAGCGACATCACCGAAAGCGGCATCTGCCTCACAGGCGGCGGCGCGCTGCTCTTTGGCATGGATCGCTTCATCGCAGAGCACACCAAGGTGCCCTGCTACATCGCAGAGGATCCCGTATCTTGTGTGGCCATCGGCACGGGCAAGGTGCTAGAAAACATCGACAAATTCTCCAGCGGCGCTATTTACGACTATAAGCGTGGCGATTATTTCGAGATCACACAGTAGACGCTTCGCGTTCGACCCCGGCGCATACGCGCCGGGGTCGAGCTTTTCCATTTGCAACTGTTCGCATCCGCTCACGGTCGTTGCAAATGGCAACGTCCGAAATCCTCCGGATTTACGCACGCGCACGCCGGCAAACCCGGCGTGCGCGAATAAAGCCTTCTTCGGCTTTGGGCTCCAAGTTCCAACAAGAAACGCCTTGCCGGCGCTTTTTTTGTTTAGCGAAACAGCCGTCCGCCGTATTTTCCCAGCAGCGCCATCAGCGGCATGCCTAATGCATAGCAGGCGAGCGCCTGCCCCGCGCCCACATACAGCGCGCATAAAGGGAAGGATACGCCCACAGCGTACACATAGCACAGCAGCCATCCCACGATCAGCGCGTTCCACACCACCGACGGCAGCGGCATGAGCCACTTGCTCCAGCCCGCTTTGCGCATACGCCATGTGCAATCCGCCGCAAGCAGCGTAGCCAAGCTTCCAAATATCACGTCATAGGGCGCGGCTCCCGTCAGAAGGTTTGCAATCAGGCAGCCTACAAATAAGCCCGGCACAGCCGAAAACGTGAAGCAGGGCAGAACACAGAGCGCCTCGGCCACGCGCACCTGCACAAGGCCGGAGCTGATGGGCGCAAAAAGCAGCGTTAGCAAAACATAGAGCGCCCCGATAAGAGCGCCCCGTGCAAGTTCTCTGGTTTTCATACCCTATTTCGCGGCGAGATACGCGTTGATCTTGGCTTCCAGCGCGTCCGCATCGATGCCGTGCACCGCGCAGGCCTGTCCCAGATCCTCGCCATGCGCCATAACGCAGCCCAAACAGTGCATGCCGGATTCCATCAGGATATCCGCGATCCCCTCATCCGCGCGTAAAATTTCGGTGATGGTCATATTTTTGTTGATTTCCACTTTTGCGTCCTCCCAAAGATGAATCTGTTTTCATTATAAGCGCCCTTGCGCGAAATGTCTAGCCGTCTAGCTTCTTGTATCGAATTTGCAGCCGCATTTTGTGCAGGTGACCCGAAGCTTCCCCTTGCCGCGCGGCACGCGCAGGCGCTGCATGCACTGCGGGCAGCTTAAATACTTATACTCCCGATGCGCCTTGATATCGATCACATTGCCACGGGAACGGTTGCGAAGGTTGCGCCACCACGTCACGACGCCGTTTTCAAGCCGCATGTATTTCGCCAGCTCCTGCTGCCGCTTGTAAAAATTGCGGGAGAACGCGCGAAATACAGCCAGACCCATCAGCAGGATATAGACAGCGTTCAGTATGGCGTACGGATATACCGTGCGCCGGAAAAACAGGCTGACGGCATAAATGGCCAGCGCAACCACGATCAATACCTGATCGAGTTTGTCCACGCCATAGCGGCCTTGCATAAAGCGCATGAAATCGACCTCCTAATGCCGTTTCTACGGCTCTGAAATCAGCAGCACGCCCGAAAGGGGACGCAGCACCAGCGCAAGCTTTCCGTCCTTTGCGTGCATGCGCGCGTCGGTAAGTACATCCCGGTATACAGCGTCGATGCGCAATGCCGCCACATCCGGCCCTTCCGTGAAATCCTGTATATCCACCAGAACATTTTGCGCGTTTTCGCCGCGGTTGATCAAAAGCACAGCGCTTCCCGCTTCGTCCGCCCGCAGGATCGCAAATACCTCCGTGCCATAGGCGCGCATGGCGCAGCCGCCGCGTGTAAGCGCGCCGTTCGTTCGCCTTGCATGGGTCAGGCGCTTATAGATCATCAGCAGCGATTCATCCTCGTAGCCCCACGGATAGGTGCGGCGGCAGAAGGGATCCGCCATCCCCATAAGCCCCGCCTCATCGCCGTAATAAATGCACGGCACGCCCGGCATGGCCATCTGCGTCATGACGGCGAGCACCATGCGCGATCTCCCGCGCCAAAGCGCCTTCTCATCCGGCAGATACATCGCCTGCGCGTCTTTCGAGAGCGCGTCCCTATGCGGCGCGCCGCACAACGCCGTCATGGCGCGCACGGTATCGTGGCTGCCCAAAAGATTCATCTGCGCGTCATAGAAGGGCTTGGGGTAATTTTCCCGCAGCATCCCGCAGCGGTTGACAAAGCCCCGCGCATCCATGCGGAAAAGCAAAAAATCCACCAGCGCGTCCCTAAAGGGGTATCCCATCACGCCGTCAAGCTCGCTGCCGTACACATAGGCGCGGCGGCGGCCGTACGCCTCCTTGTTGGAAGCGTCCTCCCAGACCTCGCCCAGCAGCATCCCCTCGCTGTCCAGCGCCTTTAAGCTGTTGCGCAGGAAAGCGATGAAGCTGTCCGGCAGCTCATCCGCCACGTCCAGCCGCCAGCTTGTGATCCCCATGGCCGCATAGCGCGCGAAAATGGATTTTACAAACGCCATATAGGAGAGCTGATCCTCACGAAGCTCCGGCAGCGTTTTAAAGCCCCACCAGCTTGCATAGTTTTCGGGAAAGCTCGTAAACGCATACCAGTCAAAATAAGGCGATTCCGCGCTCTGGTACGCGCCAAGGCTCTCATAGCGTCCATATTTATTGAAATAAACGCTGTCGTCCCCGGTATGGGAAAACACACCGTCCAGCATCAGGCGTATGCCCTGTTCCGCCGCCGCCTTCGCTAAGGACGACAGCGCCGCATCCCCGCCAAGCATCGGATCGACATGCTCGTAATCGGCGGTGTTATAGCGGTGATTGGAGGGCGATTCAAATACGGGGTTCAAATAGATACAGCTTACGCCAAGGCTCTTGAGATACGGCAGCTTCTGTTCTATCGCATACAGATCGCCGCCATAAAAATCGCAGGGTTCGTAAAACTGCTCCTTGCCATAGGGACGGTAGTTGACCTCCTCGTCCCAATCCTCATGCAGCACAATGCGCCGCCCCATGGCGGTGTGATAGGCAGCGCCCGATTCCATGTACTTCCCCGAGCTTGCAAAGCGATCCGGGAAGATCTGGTAACAAATACCCTCCCGAAACCATTGCGGCGTTTCAAAGGGCGCATAGACCGTCACCTGCCAGGAAGGCGGCTCGCCATGGTCAAAAAGCATGCCCTCGCCGCCGCTGCAGCCATAGCAATAGGTCTGCCCGTCACCGGTCAAAATAAAGTAGTACCAAAACAGGCCGCACGCATCCGGCGCCTGTAGGTTGAAGGTAACGCCGTTTCCCTGACGCTCGCCTTCCATAATCCGCTCCCGTTCCTCGATCCACAGCCTTAATCGGACTTGGATGGAGGGATCGGGCACATCGATGTGCAGCCGCACCGCGCTGCCCTGCGTCACCGCGCCAAAGGGCGTGCGATACGCCAAGACGCGGGAGTTGTGCCAAATACCGTTCCAATCGCTCATAGGTATGATTTTATCATAAAAGAAGCGTACCGCAACACGCTTCGCAGTATTTTCACATTTGAACACAGAAATGCCCCCACCCTTAAGAAAGGCGAGGGCATAATTTCGTGCGATATATCAGCCGCGAAGCTTATCGTAGAGCGCCATGTATTCCTTTGCGGAGCGCGTCCAGCGGAAATCCAGCTGCATATCCCGCACCATCATTCGCGTCCACGCGTCCATATAGTGATGCAGCCCGATCGCGCGATACAATGCGTCCAGCATCTCATGGGCGTTATAGTTGGCAAAGGTGAAGCCGTTGCCCGTATCCTCAAACATGTTGTATGGCGCCACGGTATCCTTTAAGCCGCCCGTTTCCCTGACGATGGGGATCGTGCCATAGCGCATGGCAATGATCTGGGAAAGGCCGCAGGGCTCAAAATTGGAGGGCATGAGGAACATGTCAGCGCCCGCATACACGCGATGCGCCGTGCCCTCGTTCTGCTCAAAGCGGACGCTCACGCGACCCGGATACCGCCATGTCGCCCATGAGAACAGCCCCTCATAGCGTTCGTCGCCGCGGCCGAGCACGGCAAGCTCCACGCCGCTGTTCACGATCTCGTTGATGACATGCTCCACCAAATCCAGCCCCTTTTGATCCGTCATGCGCGTCACCATGGCCACAAGCGGCGTATTCGCGTCCCCATCAAGGTTGAATTCCCGCTGCAGCGCCTCCTTGCAGACGGATTTGCCGGAAATATCCTCCGGCGAATACTGCTTGGCAATGTGCAGATCCGTCGCGGGATTCCATGTATCCACGTCGATGCCGTTGAGGATGCCGGAAAGTGTGCTTTCCCGCATGCGAAGCAAGCCGTCCAGCGTCTCGCCGTAATAGGCGGAGCGTATCTCGTTGCTGTAGGTGGGGCTGACGGTGGTGATCCAGTCGGCATACACGATGCCGGCCTTGAGGAAGTTGATGCAGCCGAAGTATTCCAGCTTGTCGCCCGTAAAGCAATCCCACGGCAGGCTCAAAAGATCCGCCAGCGTCTCCCACGGGAAAACGCCTTGGAAGCGCAGGTTATGGATGGTCATGACGGTGCGGATGCGCCCGTAATCCGGCAATATGGAATACTGGATGCGCAAAAGCGCGATCGTCATGGCCGCCTGCCAGTCATGCGCATGCAGGATATCCGGATAAAAATTCAAATGCCGCATGGCCTCCAAGACCGCCTTGGAGAAGAACGCGAAGCGTTCCGCCTCATCTGAGGTGAATTTGCCGTAGATGTATTCGCGGCCGAAGTATTGCTTGTTATCGAGAAAATAGAAGATCACGCCGTCTATTTCCAAAGCATGCACGCCGCAATATTGCTTGCGCCAGCCCATGTCCACCGTGAACTCGCACTCGAGCGTCCACCTTTCGCGGTATTCAGCAGGGATCGCGCTGTATTCGGGGATCATCACGCGCACGTCCGCCCCCAGCTTTTTAAGCTCCCGGGGCAGCGACCCCACCACGTCCGCCAAGCCGCCGGTCTTAATAAAGGGCGCGCATTCCGAAGCCGCAAACAGAACCTTGGGCGGCGCTTTGGGCGTCACCGGCTTGATCTCGATGGGCTTGAGCGCAGGCTTTTCTTCCGGCGCGGGCTTTTCCGCCGGCGCCGCCACGGGCTTTTCCTCCGGCAAGGGCAGCGTCTTGGGGGCTTTGGGTGCGGCCTTTTCAGGCTTAAGCGCGGCCGCGGCCTGTGCCGCAGCTTTCTTTGCGGCCGGTTTTTCCGCCGTCTTTTCCCCGGCCTTCACCGTCTTTGGCTTGCTTTTCTTCTTTTCCGTTATGTTTTCCATTCCCTTACTCTCCTGTCATGCATTGCGCCGCGCTACATCGCGGCCATCGTAAAGGCGTCCTCCGCCTGCGACACGGCCTGGCGGTAGATGGCTGTAAGACGCTCCGGCGCAAGCCTTGTTTTCTGCGCGAACGCGTCCACCTCGCCCCATCCGCCGACCTCATATTGCATAGAAAGCGTCAAAATGCCGCCCAGTACATCCTTGTGCCGGAGCAGCGCGCTCACCACCCGGGGCGACGCGTGCATCATATGCAGGAATTTGGAAAGCGCCGTATCCAACGAATTATCGAATACGGAGAACATACCCACCATGTACGCGTCGTTGGCATAGTCGTCTTCGCCCAGCGCGCGCATGATATGTTCGGCAAACAGCGCGCGGGTAAGGGCAAGCTTAACATATGCGTCGTCTTCTTCCGGTATGCAGTCCTGTAAAAGCACCAGCATGATCCAGCGCCTGATCCCCTCCGTTCCCATGCGCGCCAGCGCCTGCGGCACGGAGAAAACGCGGTTTGCCCGAAAAAACTCCATCGTATTGATCTTGTTGAGAAGCTTGTAGGTCATGCCCGCGTCCTTGATGATGATCTCCGCGATTCTTTCGTAAGAAGGGTCATTTTCGCTGATCAGCTGCCACAGCTTCATGTGCGTAACGGTGGCGACGTTGAGGGTCTCCTTGCGCAAAACCAGCGGGCGGCTGAAATAGTAGCCTTGAAAGAGGCTATAGCCCATGCGCTTGGCCCATTCAAATTGCTCTTTCGTCTCGATCTTCTCGGCAAGCACGCGCTTGTTTTTGCGGTGCGCGCGCACGATGGCGCTTTTTTGCGCATCGCTTGCAAGCACGAAATCCACCTTGATGATCTCTACAAAGGGCAGTATGGGGTCAAAGCAGGGCTGGCCGATGTAGTCGTCCAGCGCAAACCGATAGCCCTTTTCCTTAAGGTTCGCTATGCGATCCACAAAGGGCTTATCCACCTGCGTGTCCTCCAATATTTCGATGACAAAATCCGAAGGCGCAAGAAGGTGCATCAAGGTCGACATGCAGATATCCTTGGGTAAGTTGATAAAGGCGCACTTGCCGCCCGATACGTCCTTGAGGGCAAACTCCGTTTGCAGGCTGCTGATGACGTCCTTGGTCGCAGCGTTCTGATCCATTTGCGCGGGGAAAAAATTATCCTCGCCGCCGCGATAAAGCATCTCGTAGCCATAAAGCTTACGGTTCATATCCACGATAGGTTGTCTTGCAAGATACCTGTAGATCATGCGCGATCCCGTCCTCCGTTATTCCTGTGGGCTGCGGCTATATCGTCGCGCCCTTTCGTATGATGATGGGGAAATTTTCGTATCCCGCAAGCTTGCGGCCGGCGCGGATGGTCGTGCCCTTATCCAGCACCGCATAGGAAAGCTCGCAGTCCTTGCCGATGTCCGCCGCCTGCATCACGATGCAGTTTTTAAGCTTGCTTCCCTTCTGCACGCGCACGCCGCGGAAAAGGATGGAATTCTCCACCTCGCCCTCGATCACGCAGCCGTCCGCGATCAGGCAGTTTTTCGCACTGGCGCTTTGCGTAAGGCGGGCGGGCACCTCATCCTTGACCTTGGTATAGATGGGATGCTCGGGGTTAAAGAGATCCTCGCGCACCTGGCGATCCAGCAGCTCCATATTGTGCTTGAAGAAGATGGGGAGCGAATTGAGCCTTGCCACATACCCGTCGTATTTCCAGCCGTACATGCGCAGATCCTTCACGCGCTTGAGCAGAATATCCCGCATGTAGTCGTTGAAGCCGTGCGCCGCCGCGTCCTCGATAATGTATTCAAACAAGGAGCGTTCCATGATATACGCGTCGCACGCCGTATGATTGGTGGTGGCCTGATAGGCGTTATACTCCAAATCCGTCACGCGGTTATGATCGTCCATCACCAGACGCAGATCGTCAAAGCGATCCTCCTCGTCAAAGGGCGGCGTGTCGTTATACATGATGGTGATATCCGCGCCCGTTTGCTGGTGCTGCTTGAGCATCTCATAATAGGTGGTGTTATAGATGGTATGGCTGCCCGTGAGCACGATGTAGCGCTGGGTGCTGCGGCGCACATACCCCATCACGGAGCGGAACGCGTCCACCGTACCCGTGTAGATGCCCGTATTCTCCTTGGTGACAAAAGGCGGCAGGATGAACAGGCCGTCGCGCTTGCGCCGAAGCTCCCATTCCTTGCCCGAGCCCAGATGATCCATAAGCGAATGATAATTGCGCTGGGTGATGATGCCCAGATTGGATATGCCGGAATTGACCATGCTGCTCATGACGAAATCGATGCAGCGATAACGGCCGGCAAAGGGCACGGCGGCGACGGAACGCGAAAACGTCAGATCGCGGAGCCTTAAATTGGATTCTCCCGTGTAGATCAGGCCAAACATCTCGTTTTGCATCAATAGCCCCTCCCCTCGTTCACGATCATGCCTACAGGAATGCTGGCATTGGGCGATATGGCGGTGTCGTTGGCCACCAGCGTGATATCGCCGGTGAGGCGCACGTCGTAATCGCCGTGGGACGCCTCCCGCTTGGCGCCGATGACGGCGTTTTCGCCCACGCTGGCGTTTTCGCCCAGTATCGCTTTATAGACCTTTGCCCCCTTGCCGACCTTGGCGCCGGGCATGAGCAGGGAATCGTAGATCTGTGCGCCCGCCTCCACGGTGCAGCCCGCAAAGAGTACGCTGTGGCGCACCAGCCCGTCCACCTCGCAGCCCTCCGTGATGACGCAGTCGCTCACGTCCGCGTCGGGGCCTACAAAATGCGCCGGCATATTGGGACTTTTAGAATAGATGCGCCATTCCTTGTCGTTGAGATCCAGCACCGGCGGATCGCCGATGATGTCCATATTGGCCTCCCAAAGGCTCTGTATCGTGCCTACGTCCTTCCAATAGCCCTTGAATTCATAGGCCACCAGCTTTTTGCCCGCCGAGAGCATGGCAGGGATGATGTTATGGCCGAAATCGTTGGTGGAGTCGGCGTCCTCCTCGTCCTTTTCCAGATATTCCCGCAGCGCGCTCCACGAAAAGATGTAGATGCCCATGGAGGCTTTGTTGCTTTTGGGCTGCTTGGGCTTTTCCTCGAACTGGAGGATGTTTTCGTCCTCATCGGTATTCATGATGCCAAAGCGGCAGGCCTCCTCGATGGGGACGCGCAAGACGGCGATGGTGGCGTCCGCGCCGTGCTGGATATGATATTCGAGCATTTTGACATAGTCCATTTTATAGATGTGATCGCCGGAAAGGATCAATACATAATCGGGATCATAGCGTTCGATGAAGGATTTGTTCTGGTAGATCGCATCCGCCGTGCCGGAATACCATTTGCCGCGACTGCCGGAAACATAGGGTGGCAGCACGAACACGCCGCCGTCGTTGCGGTCAAGATCCCATGCCTGCCCCGTACCGATGTACGCGTTGAGCTCCAAGGGCTCGTACTGGGTGAGCACGCCGACGGTGTCCACGTTGGAATTGGTGCAGTTGGACAACGGAAAATCAATGATGCGGTACTTGCCGCCAAAGGGCACCGCTGGCTTTGCCATGCGGTTGGTCAGCACGCTCAAGCGGCTTCCCTGCCCCCCCGCAAGCAACATGGCGACCATGCGTTTTTTTCTCATCTCTCGCTCCTCCTCATGCTTCCTATTCTATTTCTATGGATGTTTCTTCTA